>CAZXCO010000664.1:0-9620 GCA_964639095.1 uncultured Solibacteraceae bacterium | reverse complement strand
CCTGACAGGCCTGGGAACGGTGAATCCGCCGGTGCCCGATGGCGGCGCGGCGCCTGTCGGAGGGCCGCTCAGTTTCGTCTATCCTCCGAACACTATTACGGCCGGCGTTGGGGGAACCAGCACGTCGGTTGTATTCGCGGGCCTCGCACCGGGTCTCGCAGGGCTGTATCAGGTCAACATGACGATTCCCTCGTCGCTCGCAGCCGGAGATTACACGCTCGATATCGGCGGACCCGATTCCTACTCGGCGCAGGCGTTGATTTCCGTGGGCCCGGGAGGAACTGGCGCGAGCGCGTCCGCACGGCCAAAGGCGCGGACCGCGCAGGCACATACCGTGAAGAGTTCCACCTCAAACAGGCATCCCGTGCACTGCCTGGCCAACGGGGCGGGATGCGGAACTCCACGAAAGGTTCCTGCGGCACGAACCAGGGCCGGCCAGACTTTCTGATCCCGGGATCGCGGCTTTCCGGAAGAAGCCCTTCCCGGGAGAAATCCCGGGAAGGACCGAAAGTCGCGATCTACTCCCTGCGCCGGGGCATTCCGGGTAAAGTCAGGCCGAGACGCACAATCTCCAGTTCCGTTTTTCCGATGAGCCTCGACCACAGCGTCGCCGGTTCTTTGTCGAAGACCAGCGCTTCGCTGCGATCGAAAACATACCAGCCGCCCAGCCGCACCTCCTGCTCGAGTTGTGGCCTGGTCCATCCGCAGTAGCCGAGGTAAATGCGAAGGGCCGCCGGATCCGTCGCCCCGCGCAGCGCCTTCTCCAGACCGGCTTTCGAGGCGATGAGAGAGAGTCCGCCCGAGATATCCGCCGCATCCGCGGGTTTCTTCGGGCCGCGCGTGATGGCCAATACAGTATCCAGCTCGACCGGCCCGCCGACAAACACCGGATCCGGATGGTTCCCCGCGCCCTTGAGTTCCTTGAGCGCGGTCGAAATGGAAACCTTCGTCGGCCGATTGACCATCAGACCCACCACTCCGCTCTCGTCATAGCGCACCAGAAGGATCACCGATTCGGCAAACGCCGGGTCGGGAGCGTCACGAGGCGCCACCAATAACTTGCCTGTCGCAAGATCCTGCGGGCTTTTCGATTGGGCGAGCACACAGCAGGCGCAAGCAAACAGGAGGAAGAATTTCCACCCGCGAAATGCCGGTTTCATATACGCATTCTCGCGCCTTTCCCAGAGGAAATCCCGGCGTCTGCGCAGGGCCACGAGTGCGAAGGCAACACCACAGCGCACGATCCAGCCGTAAAGAATTGCGATTTTTTCCTTGACACCGCCCGACCAGCGCCATACACTGCACCGTCAGGGAGAAGGTCTTCCGGCGTCAGGAAGAGGCTGTAGTCTGATGTGCGCGCCGTCGCCATCTGTTTGCATTTCCGGTCTCGCGCAGTGCGGTCGCGGACTCTCGGAGGTGCATCTGCCCTGTCCAGAGACAACAAGCCATGAGGACCGGCCGACCAAAAGGAGAGTCCGATGCGCTTGACGGTTGTTGCTTGTGCCTGTCTCGTCGTTTCTGCCGCCGCACTCCTGGCGCAGAGCGATCGGGGAACGATTACCGGAACAGTCTCCGATGCGACTGGCGCCGTGATCGCCAACGCCGCCGTCCAGGCGCGAAATACAGAGACCGGCGCCGTGTACCCCGTAGCGGCTTCCGCCACCGGTAACTACACAATTCCGCAATTGCCTTCGGGCACTTACGAAATCTCCGTAACCGTTGCCGGCTTCAAGAAGTTCATCCGGCCGAATCTCCCGGTGCAGGCGGCGCAAACGATTCGCGTCGACGCCACGCTCGAGATCGGCAATGCCTCGGAGTCCGTAACCGTCGAAGCCGCAGCGCCCCAACTGCAGACCGAGAGCGGAGAACTAAGCAATACGATCGCGACGAAGACGATGGATACTCTTCCGCTGCTCTCCGTCGGGTCGAGTTCCTCGGGCATCCGGAACCCCTTCAACATCGTTGCTCTGCTGCCCGGCGCGTATTACCAGCCCGGCCCTCCTTTCACGGGCCCGACGGTGCGCATCAACGGCGGCGTCGCGGGATCCGAAAAAGTGCTCGTTGACGGCATGGACGGGACCAACATTCTGGGTCAGGGCGCCAATCAGCAGAACCAGCCCGGCATGGACTCCATTCAGGAATGGACCGTGCAGACCAGCAACTACTCAGCGGAATTCGGCCAGGCCGGCAGCTCTGTCATGAACATCACCATGAAGTCCGGCACCAACCAGTATCACGGCAGCGGATACGAATATTTTCAGAACGAGGATCTCAACGCCGGGCAGCCGTTCACGGATTCCGGCAACGGGCATCTCCTCCGTCCCACGCAGCGCCGCAACGACTACGGCTTCACGCTGGGAGGTCCCGTGCGGATTCCCAAACTCTACAACGGCCGCGACAAGACCTTTTTCTTTTTCAGTTGGGAGCAGTTCCTGCAAAGCCAGAACTTCCTGCCAACCACCTTTTCGGTTCCGACGGCGGACTACCGGAATGGAGACTTCAGCTCCGCCATCACGGCCGCGGGCACGAAGAATCTGGGTACCGACCCGCTGGGGCGGCCGATCATCGCCAATACGATTTACGATCCCGGCACCCGCCAGGTCGCGCCGAACGGTCAGACCGTGACCAATCCATTCCCGGGAAACATAATTCCAGCGAGCCGCTTCGACCCGATTGCGTTGAAGATTCAAAATCTGATTCCCCTGCCCTCCTGCGTTGCAGGGCCGCCCTGCAACGCCACTGGCGTGGTCAACAACTACCAGAACACCGAACCGATCGCACGCGACACGGAGGCGCCTTCGCTCAAGCTCGATCAGATTCTCGACTCCAAAGACAAACTGTCTTTCTTCTGGAGCCGCACGATGAGCTACACACAGTCGGGCTATGGTGAGGACGGCGCCCCGCAGCCGATCTCCGGCACTTTCGGGGGCGGCATCTATTCCCATCGCGAACGCCTGAATTACGACCGCACTCTCAGTCCGACTCTGCTGCTCCATCTGGGCGCGGGCTACGACGCGGACTATCTGGGGCGCCCCTCCGTAAGTCCCGATTACGACATTTGCGGACAACTGGGATTGTGCAGCCCCGCCTTCCAGCGCCCGGCCACTTTCCCTCGTCTGACCGGACTCGCCGATGCAACCGCGGGCGGAACCAGCATCGCGGGTCCTCCGGGGAGGTCCGACAACCAGTACACGATCGTCGACTCCATCGCGAGCCTGACATGGGTCAAGGGCAATCATACTTTCAAGTTCGGCGGAAACGCGGAGTTCCAGGGGAGTTATACCTTCAACGTCAGCAACCTCTCAGGCACGTACGGGTTCAGCAGCGCGCAGACGGCGCTCCCTTATCTCGTCAGCACGGCTACAGGCACGAGCAGCGCCAGCATCGGCCCCAATCACGTCGGCTTTCCTTATGCCAGTTTTCTGCTGGGCGCGGTCGACACGGCTGAGGTCGACCCTCCCTCTGAAGTGCGCTTCGGGAAAAAGCAGTTTGGCTTCTATGCGCAGGACAGTTGGAAAGTCACGCGCACGCTCACGCTGGACATCGGGCTTCGTTACGATTACTCGACCTACTACAAGGAGCAGTACGGCCGTTCTCCGAATCTGGCGCCGAACGTGCCAAACCCGGCCGCCGGCGGCTTTCCCGGAGCGGTCGAATATCAGGCCACCTGCCACTGCGATTTCGCGCAGAACTATCCGTGGGGCTTCGGGCCGCGTTTCGGCTTCGCCTGGCAGGCGCTGCCAAAAACCGTGTTCCGCGGCGGATTCGGCATCGAATATACAAGTACGGGCGTGGCCCAGGTTTTTGGCGCGGCAAGCGGGAATGCCGCGGCCAGCAACAAGTTCGCGCCGTCGTCCGTTCCCGGCGAGCCAATCATGACGCTGGGCCAGGGAGTCGCCATCAACGGCACACCTTTGACGGCAGCCCAGATTGCCTGGCCGAACTTCAGTCCCAGCTTCTATCCGATCGGCGGCGTGATCCCGTCGGCCGCCCCGCAATTCTACGATCCCAATGCCGGACGCCCCGCGCGGCAGTATCAATGGAGCTTCAGTATTCAGCGCGAAGTGGCCCCGAATCTGGTGGTGCAGGTCTCCTACATCGGGAACCGCGGGATCTGGTGGCCTACCTATGTCGGGCCTACTGGTTCACAGCTGGCCAATTACAATTACCTGAGCAGTTCGATCCTGAGCCAGAACGGCCTTAGCCTGAGCAACCCCGCCGATCTCACGATTCTTCTGGCCCACATCGGCTCCCCCGCCGCGGATCGCTTCCAGAACCGGCTTCCCTTCCCCGGGTTCCCACTCGATGCGACGGTTGCGCAGTCGCTGCGGCCGTTCCCGCAGTTCACCACCATCTCTCTCGTCAACGCGCCTTTGGGCGACTCCTGGTATCACTCGCTTCAATTGACCGCCAACAAGCGGTTTTCGCACGGCCTGCAGTTCGATTGGGGATTCACGTGGTCGAAATCGGAAGACACGTTCGGCGGAACGCCTGACGTGGAAAACCGCGGCCTGGCCAAATCCATTTCCTCTCTCGACCAGCCGCTCGTGATGCGGGCCGGCTTCACCTATACGCTGCCCAACTGGGAATCGAGGCTCGGGCCGAAGCCTGTCGCCTGGGCACTGCGCGACTGGATGTTCAACGGATTCGTTTACTACGCCAGCGGCATCCCGCTGCTCCCGCCGACAGCGAATGCAACCGGCTATCCTTCCGGTCTCGCGCTCGGCACCATCGGCAACCTCACGTTCCAGACCGCGCAGAATCAGATCCGCACCGGCCAGCCTCTCTATCTCGTGGATCCCAACTGCCACTGCTACGATCCCAACAACACCTTCGTACTGAACCCGGCGGCCTGGACGAACCCCGCGCCGGGCCAGTATGGCGGTCCCAGTTATTACGACGATTTCCGCGGTGAGCGCCGGCCAACCGAGAACTTCGCCGTCGGCCGGCAGTTCCGAATCCGCGAAGGCATGAGCCTGAGCGTCCGCGCGGAATTCACGAATATTTTCAACCGCACCTATTTCAACAATCCGGCGACCAATGGAAGGCCCGGAACCATCATCAGCCCGCAGACGGCTCCGACCTGCAAGCTGCCGACAGGCAAAAACGGCGCCTGCTCCCCCGGCCTGCAGATTGTGTCCGGCTTCGGAGCGATCGATAACTCCTCGACACTGTATCCGCCGCGCACGGGCCAGATTGTGGCACGGTTCGACTTCTGACGATTCATTCGGGATTCCCGGCACGTTCGTGGATGATCATCCACGACGTGCCGAACCGGTCCCGCAGCATCGCGAAACGGGGCGCAAAGAACGTTTCGCCCATCGGCATGAAGATTTCGCCGCCTTCCGAGAGCAGGCCGTAAATGCGCTCCGCTTCCTCGTTGCTGGCAACGCTGAGGGAGAGATAGACGCTGCGCATGGGCTGAAAGCGGTCGGGCGGCGCATCGCTGGCGAGAAGCTCCGTGTCGCCCAGGGTCATGCGCGCGTGCAGGACCTGGTTCCTTCGCTCGGGCGGAATATCGCCGATGCCCGGCTGTTCCCCGAACCGCGACAGCATGGTGATCTTCGCGCCCAGATGCTGCTCGTAGAAGCGAAAGGCCTGCTCGCAGTTGCCGCCATAGTTCAGATAAGTGCGCAGTTTCATCGGACCGCCTCCTCGCGGCGATCGCCCGCGGCGGGAGCATCCGTGTATTCGTCGTGCCGGCGTACAAAGTCCATCGTTTTTTGCTCGTTGCGCCCCTTCGGCGCGCGGTCCAGAATCATCAGGGTTCCGATCCATTCCTCCGCCCCGCGCGCATAGCTCGAATAAGTGTGGAAGATCGCGCCGGACTCGTCTTTGAAAAACGCGCTCATGCCCGGCAGTTCCGTATCGGTGGCATCGGGACGAGCCGGTATCGGGGAAAAGTTGTAGACTGCGGCGCCGGCCGCGAGGTCATCCTTGCCGAAGGAGACGTGATAGTCGTAGTTGAAGTCGCTGCCGAAGGAGAAGACCCAGGGAAATCGCCATCCCATCCGGCTCTTGTACGCCTCAATTTCGGTCAGCGGCGCCCGCGACATCGCAGTGAGCGTGACGTCATGGTGCTCCAGATGCGGCAGCGCGCCGTCGAAGTGATCGGCCAGAAAGGAGCAGCCCGGACATCCCGCCCCCCACGCCGGAGCCAGCATGAAGTGATAAACGATAAGCTGGCTGCGGCCATCGAAGAGTTCGCCCAGCGTCCTCTTTCCGCGAGGCGTATCGAAGACATATTCTTTCCCCACTTTCACCCACGGCAAAGCCAGACGCGCGGCGTTGACTTTGTCACGCAGATGGGTGGCTTCCTTCTCCTGGACCAGCAGCGCTTTGCGTGCAGCCAGCCATTCTTCCTGTGAGACGACCGGATGTTGCGGCATATGAAGCTCCTTCGAGGGACTTGACAAAATAAGTTGATATCAACATTATTGAACTGATGTCAAGCGCGGCGGCGAAAGTTTCGCGGGAAGCAAAAATCCCTTATGAAAAAACGCACATGGTCCGCGACGCGTGTCTCTGTCTTCACGTGCAGCGCGCCGCCCGCGCGCTCGCGCGGCACTTTGACGACCGGCTGCGGCCGGCGGGCCTCACCAACGGCCAGTTTTCATTGATGATGTCGTTGAACCGCCCCGAACCGCCGGGACTGGGGGCCGTCGCCTCCCTGCTCGCGATGGATCGGACGACCCTGACTGCGGCGCTCAAGCCGCTGGAGCGCCGGGGACGGGTGAAGGTCGCGGTGGACCCGAAAGACAAGCGCGGCCGTCTGCTGGCCTTGACACCGAAAGGAATAAACCTGCTTGCGGCGGCCGTTCCCGTTTGGGAGCAGGCGCACCACGAGATCGAGAGTCTGCTCGGCGCGGGAGAACCTGACCTTCTTCGGAACAGCCTGCGCCTGCTCAGCCAGATGAGCGGCGCCTGATGGAAGAAGCGCTATGCCCTGCAAGAAAAAAAGCAGCAGAGGCGAATCGCCCCTGCTGCTTCGATTCCTCTCGCGCGCCGTCCGGCCCGCGCCCGAACTATGCTTCGAGACTCTTCAGGATGATGTTCCCGACGGCCGTATTCGACGCCGGCACATGATAGAACCGGAACGCCTCTTCGACCTTGTCTCCGAGCGCGCCGCGCATCACGTGCCACATCACCAGTTCGATTCCCTCGGCGCCCGCCTCGCGAATGTAGTCCTTGTGGGGCACCGCGGCCAGACCTTCCGGATCCGAAGTCAGCCGGTCAAGGAAGTTCTTGTCCCACTCCCTGTTGATGAGGCCGCAGCGCTCACCGTGGATCTGGTGTGACATGCCGCCGGTGCCGAAGACCACCACCCGAAGGTCCTTGTCGTAAGCCTCGACCGCCTTGCGAATCGCCTTCCCGAGCGCCATGCAGCGATGTCCCGTCGGCACCGGATAAGTCACCACGTTCACGCAGATGGGAATCACCGGACACGGCCACTCCTTTACCTGCCCGAACATCAGCGAGAGCGGCACGGTCAGGCCGTGGTCGACTTCCATCTCGTTGATGATGGTCATATCGAACTCGTCGAGGATGAGCGATTCCACGAGGTGCCAGGCGAATTCCGAATCGCCCTTCACCACCGGGACCGGACGCGGTCCCCAACCTTCATCCGCGGGCTGGAACTCCGACTGCACGCCGAGCGCAAACGTGGGAATGTACTGCAGCGAAAACGCCGTCCCGTGGTCGTTATAGACCTCGATCACGAGATCGGGCTTGATCTCCGCCAGCACTTCCCGCGAGCGCTTGAAGCCGTCGAACAAAGGCTTCCAGTACGGGTCCTCCGTCTTTCCCATGTCCAGCGCGGCGCCAATGGCCGGTACATGCGAGCAGCCGACGCCGGCAACGATTTTCGCCATTAGACAGTTCCCTTCTTCCCGGCCTGAGCCGCCTGCTCTGCCTTGCTGCGGTTGCCTTCGATCGGGCGGCCGCCGCCGAGCATCATCGCCCGGTATTTCTCCGGCGTTGTGCCGCTCATCGAAGCGGCCATTTTTTCGAACGAATATCCCGAGGTCGCGCCCAGCTTGGAAACGTAGTAGATGTTTCCGCCCTCCTGGATCATCCGCAGCCAGTTCCGGTCCAGCACGGCCTGCCGCTGCTCCGGCGTCAGTTTGTACTTGTCGAGATAGCGGGGCTCGTCGGCGAGAAAAGCCTTGCGGTTCTCGTCCTTCATCAGCGACATGCAGAAATTGTTGAGATGGTAGCCCTTCGCGCAGGCTTTCTTGTCGAACAGATAAGTGCCGGGGATATCCGCGTACTCTTCAGGTTTGCTCATGGTTTCATCACCCTGCTTCTATTGTGGGACAGAGCTTCCGCCCGGGAGATCCGCCCCGGTGAAATTAACCCCGCGGCGCCTCTTCGTCCCGAAACTCGACGCCCAGATCCTTCAACTTCGTCCGCAGACCATACATATCCAGCCCGAGTTCGCCGGCCTTGAGGCGTTCGCGGTTCTTCTCTTCTTTGATGCGGCGCTGATCGCTCAGTTTCGCCACTTCCGCGGCATCGGCGTATGGCACCACGACCACGCCATCCACGTCCGCCACGATCACGTCGCCCGGATGAACCGTCGCACCCGCGCACACAACGGGGATATTCACCCAGCCGGCGGTCGCCTTCACCGTGCCCTGCGCCGAGACGGCCTTTGACCAGACGGGGAACTGCATGGCGGTCAAGTCCGTGACGTCGCGGACGCCGGCATCGATGATCAACCCGACCACGCCGCGCGCCTGCAGCGACGAAGCGAGCAGTTCGCCGAACATGCCGTCCGTCGAGTCCGCCGTGGTCGTCACGACAAGCACGTCGCCCGGCTGGCAGACTTCCACTGCCGCGTGGATCATCAGGTTGTCGCCCGGCTGGCACGAAACGGTCACGGCGGGAGCGCCAATTTTCGCGCTGGGATAAATCGGGCGCATATAAGGCTTCATCAGGCCTGTGCGGCCCTGCGCTTCATGAACGGTGGCTACGCCCAACTGTCCGAGGAGTTTCATGACTTCCGGATCGGGTCGGCGGATCTTGCGATATATGACGGGCTTCATGTCCAAGAACTTGAATTGATTTTCCTGTCGGTGTTAATGAGGGGGTTCCGGACCTCGGCCCGAAACCTTTGCAAAGACAAGATCTCAGTATTACACCACCGCGCCGGGGCGTCAAGATAACTACCTTATCTGATATGTCATAATAGGCCCGGAACTTGACAGAAATGGGCCGCGCATATATCTTTGCTAGTTGCATTGTTGAGGAGAATTGCCTGCCGTCGACGATGCGCACCGGCTTCAGGTTTTCGGCTTTCTCCGGGTCGCTAGTTCCCGGTAACCCAAGGATTCTTTCGGAATGTCCATATTAGAGATTTGCCAATGGATTCAGGAGTCGTCAATCGGAACTCAGATTCGCGAATCCACGTACGTCTTTCCGCTGATCGAGGCCACCCATGTCATCGGCCTGGCCGTGTCCGTCGGTACGATCACCATTGTGGATCTTCGGCTGATTGGCGCTCTCATGACCAAAGAACCAGTCACCGATGTGATCGAGCAGCTTCAGCCGTGGACTCTGAGCGGATTCGCCGCCATGTTCGCCAGTGGCGCCCTTCTCTTCTGGTCGGAGGCCGCGAG
>CAZXCO010000663.1:0-4898 GCA_964639095.1 uncultured Solibacteraceae bacterium | reverse complement strand
ACCTCGCAGCCGTAGCCGGCGGCGAGCAGGGGAAGTTTCGGCATCCGGTCGGCGAGAGCGCCGGCAGGAAACGCCGCGGCCGCGTGTACGATATTGCGGATGGCGTATAAGAGCGCCGCCATCTGCGCGGCGAGAACGGGTCCGTACGCCGGAGTAAGCAACGTCGCGGCAGCGAGCGTGAGCAGGGTTGGCGAGAAGTCGCCGGCGCCGAACAGACCCACGGCCATCAGGAACCGCCGGAAGGAGCGCGGCAGTTGCCGGATGGAGGCGATCAGCCGCATCTGCGGCTGCGGCTTGCGGCGCGTTTCCCGCACGAGGACTGCAAACGCAATCGGTGCTGCCAGGCCCGGAATGAGCGAAAGCAGAAAGATGACGCGAAACGGCTGATCGGGCGCGGCATTCGGAATGGCCTTCGGCAGCAGCGATAACAGGGCGATGCCCGCAAGCGGCCCGATAATGGCGCCCACGGTATCTCCTGCGCGGTGGAAGCCGAAGGCGCGGCCGCGCACTTCCGAGTCCACCGATTCTGAAAGCATCGCATCGCGCAGGGAGCCGCGAATTCCCTTGCCGAACCAACTCACCACGCGACCGAGCAGAATCGGGACCCATGTTACCGCCGTGGAGAAAAGCGAAAGCCCGGTGCCCGTGAAGAAGTATCCGAGCGTGATCATCCACTTCCGGTGTCCAAGCTTGTCCGAGTACCAGCCGGAGAAGAGTTTCAGGAAGCTGGAGAATGCGTCGGATGCGCCCTCGATCCAGCCGAGGGCGGCGGCGGCCACGTGAATCACGGGCAGGAAACCGGGCAGAACCGCCAGCACCATTTCATAGCAGGCGTCCGAGAGCATGCTCGTGATCGTCATGCCCCAGACGTTCCGGTTCAGCCAGCGCGGCATGAACCCAGCCTACTCTGCCGGTACGTGCGGCGCCTCTATTTTTTCGGAGCGTAGGGCCCGACTTCGGGCTTCGCCTGCGTATCCTTCAGCGGTCCGAGTTCAGCGGCAACGCCGCGCGCAATGGCGGCTGTTTCGCTGGCGTTCTGGAAGCAGGTGAAATCGGGGCGGTCGCGCCAGGAGAACGGTCCGCAGAGGCGCTTGCCGGCGGCGATCGCCGCGTCGTGGACAACATTGATGAGGCGTTCGTAGTCGGGCGTGCCCTGTTTATATCCGGAAAAATTCCCCAGGTCGCCGCTGGCCGCGAATAGCGCGGTCACACCGGGAATCGCGGCGATTTCGCGGGCGTTCTTCGCGCCTTCGAGGGTTTCGATCATTTCGATGAGCACGACATTGTCGTTGATCGTATTGCGGTATCCGCCTGGCACTCTCCCCCACATGGCGGGGTCGAATGCCTGCCCGCCGCCGTTGCTGCGTTTGCCAAGGGGCGGAAAGTAGGTCCAGTCGCGGCCGGCCTTTCCTTCTTCGACGGTATCGACGGTGGGAACCACGATGACGAGCGCGCCCGCGTCGAGCGCATGCTGGATCTCGCGTTCATCGGCATAGGCGACGCGCACGCCGGGAACTGCCTTTGCGTGCGGGCAGGTGCGCCACATGCGCGCGACGGCATCCCAGTCGCGGGAATCGTGCTGCATCTCGGTCCAGATGAAGTCATAGCCGGCGTTGGCCATAGCGCAGTAAGTGGCGGGGTCCGTCGAACTGAAGACGGTGCCGCCCGTGACTTTTTCGCCGCGCATCATTTTGAGTTTCACCGGATTCCAGATCTTCGCGTTGGGCGGCGGATTGAAGGCGGGTCCGTATTTCCAGGTGGCGGGATCGATCGGGCCCTGATTCACACCGCCGGGAAGAGCCTTCGTGATGGCGCCGCTGTCTCTGCCGGCGGGAGCAGCCAGAGGGAACTTCAACGTGCCCGCATCGGGATTATTGGCGTACGGATCGGCGTTGGGCGCGGGCGTCTGCCCCTCCGCATGTGGCAGCAGCACGAGGGCAGCGGCAATCGCGAGTACCGGAAGGCGAAAGGTCATGCGTCACTCCTGTTGGTTTCAGCCTGGCGCCGGGAATTTTATCAAAGCGAAAAATCGAGGGACAGCGCCGCCGGGGCCCCTGCACCGCCGGGGCCGCGTGACGCGTGATAATGTGAGATCGGTTTGGCATGAGTAAATCCCGACTCGACCTTGCAAATCAGCCCGCCTACACGTATGAGCCTTATCGCTCGACGCTGCAGCGCGCGCCGGTGCAGCCTCTTGTCCTGCTGCCGCACACTCTTTCCGAGAGAACAGGACCCGTCTTCGGCAATACGCCCATCCGGGAGACGGACCACGATTTGACCCGCCAGCATGCGGGCGAGCCTGTCGGCCAGCGCATGATCGTTGAAGGCCGTATTGTCGATGAGGACGGAAATCCGCTGCCCGGCACTCTGGTCGAGATCTGGCAGACAAACGCGGCCGGCCGCTACCGGCACCGGCTCGATGACTTTCGGGCTCCGCTCGATCCGAATTTCACCGGCCACGGCCGCATGCTGACCGATAAAGAGGGCAAGTACCGCTTCCTGACAGTGAAACCCGGGGCGTATCCCTGGAACAATCATCGGAACGCGTGGAGGCCCGCGCATATTCACTTTTCTCTGTTCGGCCCGTCGTTCGTTTCCCGATTCATCACGCAGATGTATTTCGAAGGCGACCCCATGCTGGCTTACGACCCGATTTTTCAGTCCATTCCCGACAAGGCGAAGCACCGCGTGATCGCGCCGTTCGATATCGGTCTGACGGAGGAAAAATGGGCCCTCGGATTCCGTTTCGACATTGTGCTGCGCGGTCCCGACGCCACGCCATCCGAAGGGTAAAACGATGGACCGGATTCATACTGCCAACCAGCCGATCGGCCCGTTTTTTCACTTCGCGCTGACGCCGGATAATTCCGCGGGTGTCATGGCAGGTCCGCAGGCACGGGGAGAGCGCGTCCGGCTCTCCGTTCGCGTGCTGGATCGCGATGCGAAGCCGGTGACGAACGCCATGATCGAACTGTGGCAGGCGGATGCCGCCGGGAAATACAACCATCCCGCCGATACACAGCCGAAAACGCCCGATCCTGATTTCAACGGATTCGGACGCCTGGCGAGCGACGACGATGGTCTCTGCGTATTCGAGACCGTAAAGCCGGGGCAGGTTCCGGGCATGGAAGGGAAACCGCAGGCGCCGCATATCAATGTTTCCGTTTATGCAACGGGGGTGCTGCGCCGCCTGGTAACGAGGATTTACTTCGCCGGTGAGCCTTCCAACGAGTCGGACGGAGTGCTCGCGCTGGTCCCGGAAAATCGGCGCGGAACGCTGCTGGCTCGCCCGGGTGCGGAATCAGGCGCCTGGCATTTCGATCTCTATCTCAGCGGGCCGTGCGAGACGGTCTTTTTCGACATCTGATTTCCGGATCCTGAAAAGTTGTTTGTTCACAGGGATTGCTTTCGCGCCGGAATTTCTCTTACAATGTTGGAGAAATGGCGAAGCCCGACTCACTGGGGCAGTTCGAACAATTGCTGTTGACGGCGATTCTCACTCTGCGCGACGATGCCTACGGTGTTTCGATTCACAACAAAGCCGGGGAACTGGCGCATCCGAAGCGTGTTTCGCTGGGCGCTGTGTATGTGACCCTTGACCGTCTGGAAGACAAGGGGCTGATCTCCTCCCGGCTCTCAGAACCCACCGCCGAACGCGGCGGCCGTGCCAGACGCTGTTACCAGCTCGAAGCCACGGGAGAGCGCGCGCTGCAGGAGTCCGCCGCGACGGCAAAACGAATCTGGGATGTCACGACGGAAATCTGGGGCGAAGATTGGGTGAAACCGTCCCGCAAACGCTGGGGCAGGGAGCCAGCCTGACATTATGCCGCCCGAGGCGCTTGAGGCCATCGTCGGATTGTTCGTGCCGCCCGCCTGCCGCGAGGAGGTGCTGGGCGATCTCCATGAACAATACAGAGGAACCGTCTCATACGTTCTCGGAGCCCTTCGCGCCGTTCCTTTCGTCATCGTGAGCCGCATCCGCCGGACAACCGGCGCGGAAGTGCTGGCGATGGAAGCGCTCCTTCTCTATGCCTCGTTCGTCGCGGCCGCATGGTACACGGACAGCACGCTTTTGACGGCGCAGTGGGGGCTTCTGGAACTGGCGGTTCCGGTGATGTTCGCGCTTCTCCTGCTGATGCTCGATGACGCCTGGGTTCCCCAGGGGCAGTCCCCGCTCCAACTCATACGGGGACTTGCCATTGCCATCATCTTCGGCTGCTTTTGCGAAAGGGTCTTCCTGCCGGCGTGGCTGAATTTCCGGGCCGCGTGCCTGGGTCTCCTGCTGGTTTCGCCGGTGAGAGTCCTTTTTCGTCCGGGAACACAACTCACCCACGCGGCTGCGGGTCCCGCGGCCTGGGTAAATCCGCGGACCGGATCCACCCTCGTAAAGACCGCCCGAAGCCTGATTACCGTAGCGGCGGAAGTGATGCTGGCCGTCCTTTTCCTGGAGCGCGCGGGACACAGACCCGGAGCTCCAGGTTTCGCAAGGCTGGTCGCCTTCCTGGTCGCTTTCGAGATTTTCCGGTCGCGAAAGGAACGGAGTCGATGAATCTCAAAGCAAAACGCACCGTCTTTTACGTCATCCTGGCCATTGTTGCGGGCCTGATCTGGACGATCACGCAGCAAAGGCCCGCACAGCAGAGCGCGACATACTCCCGGTTTCTGGAGCAGGTGCAGTCGGGCGAGGTGACGAGTGCGACGGTTGTCGCCGGCCACACGGGTGCGAACCGGGTCCGATATCAGCTGAAGAACGGCGGCGAGGCCCAAACAGTGGTTCCGGCGGACTACCGGAATCTGCTGGAAATTCTGCAGCAGAAAATGGTGAACATCGAAATCCGGGATGCTTCTTCGGAGTGGCTGCGGATATTCGCGAACATGTCGCCGTTCCTGCTGCTGCT
>CAZXCO010000662.1:0-4562 GCA_964639095.1 uncultured Solibacteraceae bacterium | reverse complement strand
GAAGGCGTCCGGATCTCAATCATCGACAGCCGGTAGTACAGATCTTCGCGAAACTGCTTTTCCGCGATTGCCACGCGCAGGTCACGGTTGGTCGCGGCGACCACGCGAACATCGACGCGGCGCGGCGTCAGTGAGCCTACCCGCAGCACCTCCTGGTTCTGAAGCGTCCGGAGGAGCTTCGCCTGGGTGCCCAGCGGCATGTCGCCGATTTCATCCAGGAAAATCGTGCCCTGATCGGCGAATTCGAAGAGGCCTGTCTTGTCCTTGTCCGCGCCGGTGAATGAACCGCGGACATGCCCGAAGAGCTCGCTCTCAAACAGCGTTTCGACCACGGCAGAGCAGTTCAGCACCACGAACCGTCCGTTCTTCGCGACCGGGCTGAGATTGTGCAGAGCGCGGGCGACAAGGTCCTTGCCCGTTCCCGTTTCGCCGGTTACGAGCACTGTCCGGTAATGCGGGGCGACGCGGAGAATGCGCGAGGACATTTCGCAGAACGCCGGACTGCGCCCAATCATTCCCTCAAACCGGGCCGTCTCCAGAATCTGGTCCTCCAGAGCGTTCCCCAGATTCCGCTTGCGCGCCACATCGACGAGCCTCGAAATCCGTTCCCGCAGGAACGGGATGGAAATGGGCTTCTGCAAATAGTCGGAGGCGCCCTTCCGGATCGCTTCGACAGCGGATTCGGTTGTGGAATGCGCCGTCATGACAATGACGTCGATGGCGGGATCGAATTCGACAATCCGCTCCAGAACCTCCAGACCGTCGAGACCGGGCATCAGGCGATCGGTCAGAACGATCTGAGGATGTTCCCGAAAAATGATGTCCAGGCCTTCTTCGGGGCCCGCAGCGGTAAAGATACGGACGTCCGGCGCGGCAAGCGCCTCGGAGAGAAGTTCGAGACTGCCGGCATTGTCGTCAATGATAACGATTGAAACACTCGCGGACATGCTGATCTTTCTCTCCAACTTTTATTTTGACGCCTGGCATGCACCGGTGGGGTACCGGCTCCCGCTGTCGGATCGGTCGCGCCGACTATTTGAGAGAGTAGCATCAACGCCGAACGAGCGGTAGAGGCGCGATTCATGTCGCCCGGCTGCTCGCGGCCATCCCTGCCTGCGCAGGCTGCTAACCTGTTCTCTGCCGGGAGGTTCGCTGAAATGCGGAGCAGGAATGTCGAGTAAGAAGCAGCGTCTGGCCGCAGTCTTGTGGGTGACAATCCTGATTGCGCTCGGTGCCGCCTGCAAGGGCAGGCATGACCGCGTCACGGGCCAGGACGAGCAGCCTGAAACGGCATCGACTCTGCTTTCGGCGGTTCGCATGAACGATCCGGCAGCCGCGGCCCAATTGCTGAAGGGCTTCTATCCGGTCGAAAACGGCGCCTGGCGATGGACCGCCGGCAAGTTTTCCGTGCGGCTCGGCGTTCCGCCCGGGGCTGTGCAGAAGGGTGCGACTCTCGTCTTCGCCTTCAACCTGCCCGCGGCCGTCCTGCAGCAGTTGAAGACCGTCAATCTCTCGGCCTCCATCCATGGCATGGCTCTGAAATCAGGCGAATACAAGACCGCCGGACCTGCCATGTTGACCGCCGATATTCCCGCATCGCTGCTTACCGGCGACTCGATCGAAGTCGACTTCGCCCTCGACAGGAGCCTGCCGCCCGGCGCCGATCGCAGAGAACTGGGCGTGGTCGCCGTTTCCGCCGCTCTGAATCCGCGTTAACGGTTTCCTGATTTTTTTCTTTATCTTTACGGAACTCGCGGTCGCGTATGTAAATATCAAAAAGAACCTGGAAAATTTCTCCCTCGCCCGCGTGATGTTTCGGAAACTATGAATCGTAAACGACAGCGCGCGTACCGCTCCATTCAGATCCTGCTGCCGTTTTTCCTGTTCCTCGGTCTGGCGGGCGACGCCGTTTCAGAATTTTTCACAGCGGACGACTTTATCAACCTCTTCAAATATCTGGGACATCCGTTTGGCTACTGGATGGAAGGTCTGGCGCACTTCTGGTCCAGTGACTGGTACCGTCCTGCCGGCGGTGTCGTCTATCTGGCTCTCTTCCACCTGTTCGGCTATCATCCGCTGCCTTTCAGACTCGCGCTTTTCGCCATCCTGCTGTTGAATATGGCGCTGTCGTTCTACCTTGCGCGGGAACTCTCCGGATCCACGCAGATCGCCTGCTGGGCGCTGCTCCTGTTCTCGTATCACGCGGCCCTCAACGGCTTGTATCTGAATTTCGGCTCAATTTATGACGTTCTGGGATATTTGTTTTACTTTTCCGCCCTGCTCGTCTATATTCGCCGGACCTCCCGCTCCGGTGGCGGCACCCGCGGCCAGACCGCCGTCACATTGGTTTGCGTCTCCGGGCTTTACATCGCGGGTCTCTGCTGCAAGGAGATGGTGGTCACGCTGCCCGCCGTCCTGCTGGCCTGGAATCTTTTTCTGACTGGCCGGCCGAAACAGGAAGGGCGCTTCTGGCCTTTGCGGAGCGGTTTGCCCGTCATCGTCCTCTCTGGTATCGCCGCCCTCTATACGTTCGGAAAAATGCGCGGGCCCGATGCTTTGGCGCAGATGCCCCTCTACACGCCCCATTTCACCCTGCACCAGTTCGCGGCCACGGCGGCGGGCTACATGCACGGTCTTCTCTTTCTTTCCGGACGTCTTCCCACGCCGACCGGCGCGCTGTGGATTCTCGTATTCCTGCTGGTTCTGGCGCTCGTACTGCGCTCGACGCTCATGGTTTTGTGCGCGATTTCGGCCATCGTGGCGCAGCTTCCCGTCGCATTCGTCGAATTGCGCGACCCCTTCGTCCTCTACATTCCGTTTTTTTTCTGGACTCTTTACGCCGCCGCTCTGATCGCCCGTGTTGCGCCCCGCACCCTCCGGAAACCGGATCCGATCTTCGCGTGCTATCTCGCAGCGGCCGGCGCCCTGGTTCTGCTGCAGCACCGCATGAAACCGCAGCGCGATGCGGTCTATACGGTCGAGACGCATGCGTACCGGGATTTCTCGAACCAGCTTGACCGCTGGAAGGTCCACTTGCCGCCGGATGGTAAAGTCCTGCTGATCAACGATCCGTTCCACGACGACTGGATTCCCTGGGTGCCTCTCTTTCTTCTCAACGAACGGGACAACAGAACTCGGGTCGTCCTGAACCGGATGCGGATCACACCCGCCGTGCCTCCTCTCCCGGAAATCGGCTGGTACGACGATGTGATTGACTATCGATCCGGCTGGCGCCTGTTGCAGCCGCCCGAAGCCGCCGCCCGGCTTCATCAGATCGCCGAGACCGCACCCGTTGTGCTGCTGAATGGCTTCGGCCCGCCGTCGCAGGATGCGTGGCGGCGGCTCGAGTCCATGTTCACGCTGCGTACGATGACCAGCGACCCCGGTCCGCATCGGCTGTCAATGTCTCTGATCGCATTTGCTCCGGTAAAGCTTTCGGTGCGGTTTGAGAACGGGGATGTTCTCGACGGAGGGATGCATGGAGCCGGAAAAATCGATCTGGCGGTGCCTCTCCCCGGCAGCGCTCCGGGCGGGGTTCACACGCTGTCTTTCACGCGCGAAGAGCCCGATCCGAGCGGCGGCGCCTCTCCGAAGCCGTTGCTTTTCTTCGGTGCGCAGGTCCTGTCTGGCGCCACGGGCCGTGGATTCTGATGATTTCCGCTCCCGCCCGCACACAGACAGAGTCCCGCCGCAGCCTCGTGGCGAAGCCGGCCGCGCCCTATGCCGGCATTCTTCTGGTCCTGACGATCCTGTTCAACTGGAAGGTCCTGCTGACTCATCAGTATTCGTTTCTGACCGGCTATGAAGGAGTCAATCAGGCATATGCGTGGCTGAACTTCTGGGCCGGCAGCATCAAGCAGGGCCACCTGCCTCTCTGGGATCCTTACACCTGGTCCGGGCATGTGTTCCTCGGCGAAATGCAGACCAGCGCTTTCGATCCCCTGAATCTGCTCTATCTGCCGTTTCCATTCAACCGGAATGGCGTGTTCTCGCCCGAGCTGTATCACCTGATGTATGCCTTCGTGCATTTTCTCGCCGCGTATTTCATGTTTCGCCTCGTGCGCGAGCTGGAGCTGAGCTCGTTCGCCGGCCTTGTTGCGGGAATCTGTTTTTCATTCGGCGGCATGCTCGGGCGCCTGCAGGAATGGCCCCACCTGCTGCACAGCGCGATCTGGCTGCCGCTGATTTTTCTGTTTCTTCTGCGTGCGATGCGAGCCCCGGACCGGCGAAGCGCAATACGCCATTCGTCGCTTTGCGGGCTTGTTCTCGGGCTTTCCATCCTCGGCGGCGGGCTCCATTTCGGCATCATGCAGGCGATCGTGATTTTTTCGGCGGCGGTCTTTTACCACCGCCAGGGCCGGTTTGAAATGAAGCGCCGAGCGTGGCCGCGCGCGGCATGGATCGTCGGCCTCGTGGCCGTGGTTGCCGCGGCGTCCGGCGCTGTCCAGTTGCTGCCTTCCATGGAGTACGGCCATCGGGCTCTCCGGTTTCTCGGCTCGAGCGCGGTTCCGGCCGCGGACCGGATCCCATACGGGGACATGTCGGATGGACTCTTTGCCCAC
>CAZXCO010000661.1:0-3535 GCA_964639095.1 uncultured Solibacteraceae bacterium | reverse complement strand
TGCAGATGAAAGGGCATTTCAATCGACCGCGGCCACGAAGAAAATATGTGGCCCTCTTATTTGGGTGATTCGAATGCATAAAGTTAACCAATTACCACGGGATAACTGCGCCAACTCAGACCGGGTTCACGAATCATCAAGCTCCATCCCCGTCCAATGTCGGACGGTTCAAAATGCAGATCCAAGGTGAACGAGGCCACACCACCGCTGAGTACTACATTCACTTGCCGCTGGATTTTGGCGGAGCCAGCGGCATCTTGCAGGCGGACAGCATACTCTCCTGGCTCCATGCCAGTGGGTAACACAAAGCGAACGTGAAGCTGCTTCGCCGGCAAGTGAATCTGCTCTTGAGGCTTCCCGGAGCCGTCGCCGCGCGTTGCAGAGAACAGTGCCAAGTTCACCTCGATTTGTGCCGGCCGCTCTGCGACGACAGACTTTGAAGGAGGCGGCGCCTCGGCAGGGGCAGAATGCGACTTCTCGGCGGTTGTGATTCGGCTCTGTCCGGACGTTCCAAATTTCATAAATCTGGTGGCTGTAAACGCGGCCGCAGTAACAAGCAGGACTGCCGCTGCCCATTGCAGCAGCGTAAATGCGACTGCTGCGCGCCGATAACGAGCGTACTCGTTAAAGCAGGGCGAGCACGAGACAATATGCGAGATCGGCATCTCTTGAAGACCGATTCGGCGATCGCGCTTGGCCATTGCTTTCAACGTGTCGGTGTCCGGACAACCGGCGCGATTGGGATTCGGGTATGCCGTCCCGCAGTACTTTTTGCCGATTGCCACGGCATCCTCTGCCAGCTTTCGAGCCGCGAATTCGTTACGTTGAATCATCAGCTTCTTTCGTTGGCCACACCGGATGAGATCTTGTTGCGATTCGCACGAAACCGGTCCAGAGCGCGATTGAGCTTCTTCCGGAACTGAATCTCCGCCGTGTGCGCGTCCGCGTACCCCGTCAGCTTCGCGATGGAGCGCCAATCGTACTCCAACACACGAAGGTCGTACATCGTCCGGCAGCCTTGATCCATACAGGCCCGCAGCACTTCAACCTGCTTCGCCTCGTCTAACGTGCGGTCGAGGTCCAGGGAAACTGCCGCCGCAATCCGTTCCAAACTCCCGTTGTCGAGATAGGAGATTTTCTGATTCCTTCTAAACCGGCGAATGGACTCACGCACGACGGACCTGAAAAGGTAAGCCTCGAAGCATTGAATCGTGTGCTGGTTGCGCATTGTTCGTGAGGCGGAATCGACTGCTGCTTCAACGATTTCGGCAGCATCCGCGTCGTCGGCCAAATACCGAATTACGACCAGGCGTGCGCGTTCCCAGATCCTATGGGCAGCCTCGACCAGCCTGGTATCCACCAAATTCCCGCGGCTGTCCCGGTTTGGAATCCAGAGTCTCGTCTGAGCTTCGTTCCGCTGGTCCATGGAAGCCGCCGGCGACCGGATCGAACGATCCCCTCATTACCAAGAGCGTTTACTGCGGTCGAACCTCACCCAGAATTCGTGGATTTCTGCGAAAATTCTTTGATTTCCTCGAATGAGCGCTTTCCGTGACACGGAAAGGGGTGAGCTTTCGAGTTTCTATTGTCTCATTAATTGATAGGAGACCTCCCCCGGCCTCGCAGTGGCTCACAGCATTTGCCAGAGGTCTTTGTACGATCGAGACCAGTCTCCGTTATTACGGTGTGATTATCGAAGGAGATGTCTTGATCCTTCCGGCCCTGGGTTCAGTTCAACAATCCGCCAACCCACCACACGGCGATCACATTCCAGCACGCGTCGCATGCCGCCACGTGCACGATGTCCAGTTTCAACTCGAAGGAGAGGACCTGCCGCATGGCTTGCCTTTCGTTTGATGGCTTTGTACAACAGACTGGGCGCAGTCTAAGGAGCGTTGCCCGCGAGAGTATGACGCCCGGCGCCAGTGTTCCGACGTTGTGTGAGCACGGATGTAAAGTGGAAATCCTCAAGCGCTGTTCCCACGGGTGCGCGTCCATTGTTGCCGAGTTGATGCTCGCCGGTCACAAATGGAATGAGCTTCCTTCACAACAGGAATCCAGCCATGAACCCGGGAGAAGTCGGCCGGCCGCATCCGGGCCTGGTTCGTTTTTTTGATGGTCCTAGGTGCCGGTCCACCGTTCGCGTTCTCTTCCCCATTCCATGCGTTTGTTGCGCGAGGTCGTGTCTCGGCAGCGCCACTGAGTTGAGGTGTTCCGACTGCGTCGGATGAACACTTCATTAAACACGGACTAAGCAGTATAGGATCAGGGCCATTCCAAAAGCGAACAAGATAATAAAGCGGCGGAAAAACCGCGGCCCCATCATTGCAGCCAGAAAAAACCAAAACCTCATGCGGCCCTCCTTTCTTCAGGATTGGCGGACTTGACGCTACCACCCTCATTAGTCCTCGACCGTACTCGTCCTTCTATCAGACGCTCAGTCCGGTTCCGAATTTGGCCGTTGCGTTTGGGGTGTGGGGAGCGCCTGGCGCGCTCCCCCCGAAACAGAAACCGTGCAAGCCGCTGTCGATTTCGTGCTCTTCTGGTCATTCCCGCCCCTTCCGCCGCGCCAGCCGCTCTGATCGCATCCGCTCAGCCGAGTTCTTCATCACACGCCAGAACAGCGCGTCATAGGCGAGGAAGTGGGCGTCACGAAGCCCCTTTAGTCGAAGCACCAGGTGGGCTGGGTGAAGCTCAATCAGGTGAAGCTCAATCACGATGGGACGCCCTCGATCCGAGACCGCCGTTTCACGAACCACGATGTTCTTGGGGGTAAGCTTCGTCATAAGCACCTTCGCATATATCCGAGAGAGAGGCGGCTTAGGCCGCCCCTCCTTTCGTCGCAGTTCTCTTCGCGGCTTTCGTGCCGCTCTTCGGACCTGCCTTCGGCTTGGATTGCGTCCGACGGCGCTTGGCCTTCGCGCCGCACTTTGCAGCGTTCGACTGCTTCTTCGCTGTCAATGAGACGCCGTAGCGCCGTGCCGCGCTGGCCAGCGGGTCGAGCGGTTCCAGCGCCTCTTCCGAGTACCCCGATGGCAGCAGAGCCAACTCCATCAGCATCCGGACGAGTTGTGGCTCAGTCGCTTCCCGCGCCTTTTTTTGGAGCTCGAAAGCAGCGGCATCCGGCTCCCGCGCCTCGTCGGTCTTGATGTTGTAGCGATCACAGATCGCTTCCCAATCTTCATACTGGAGGCGATCTATGGTCGCGAACACGAGCGTCTCATAATCCGCCCGTGTTAAGGTCTTGGGGATGCAATCCAGGACGGCATTCAAAAGACGCCGATTGTGCTCCCGGTGCTTCTGGTGCTTCTGGCGCTCCTGTTCCTGCCGCTTCCATGCCTCCTGTCGCTCCCGCTGAGCCGCCTCTTGCTCCAGTCGAAAGTTCGGTTTGCCATGGATTTCACACTCCGGATCGGCACAGATCTGAACGAGTTCGCCGCGCTTTCCGGGACCTTCAACCACGATGGCAGTTGTGGCCTTTGGGCATTGTGCTTGCTGTTGTGCGTCCTCGGAACCTTCGCCGCCCGCCTCCGGT
>CAZXCO010000660.1:0-8538 GCA_964639095.1 uncultured Solibacteraceae bacterium | reverse complement strand
GAAGTTCACTTTGGGGTTGGCGGGCGTGACCTTCAGATAGGACATCATGACCTGTCCGGAATCGAAAAGCATCGGCCAGGGAATCTTGTGTTCGGCCGCGAACTTGTCGACCTTCTGATAATTGTCCGGCAGCGTCATGATCGACATGATCGCGATTTTGTCGCCATACTTCTGCTTCACCTGCACCAGCGTATCGGCGAGGCGCGTGCAGATGGGGCAGGTGGTCTGCATGAAGTCGAGGATCAGGACCTTGCCGCGGTAATCCTGCGGATCGTGCTGCTGGTAATGGGAATCCGCCAGTGAAAATCCGGGCGCCCGCCGGTTGGAATACTCGTTGGCGCCGAACAGCGTAAAGCAGGCGATCAGTATCAGGGCTGGTAATTTCATCGATTCATTTTTCTCCCGGCCGCGAGGTCTCGCAGCGATTCCGAATAAGGGGCGCGGGCAACGCCCCGCTCCGTAATGATAGCCGTCACATACCGGTTGGGCGTGACGTCGAATGCAGGATTGCGCACCTCGGTCCCGTGTGGCGCGATCGGGACTCCGCGCAGGTGCGTGACTTCCGATGGTCCGCGCTCCTCGATCGGAATGTGGCTCCCGTCCGGCAGCGTCAGGTCGAGCGTCGAGACCGGAGCCGCCACATAGAACGGAACGTTGTTCTCCTTCGCCAGCACGGCCACGCCATACGTGCCTATTTTGTTGGCGACGTCGCCATTTGCGGCAATCCGGTCGGCTCCAACGACTACGCAGCCGATTCCGCCGCGATGCAGAAAGTGCGCCGCCATGTTGTCGGTAATCAGCGTCGCCCGGATCCCGTCACGCTGCAATTCCCAGACCGTGAGGCGCGCGCCCTGCAGAAAGGGGCGGGTTTCGTCGGCATACACATCGATCTTCTTGCCGGCTTCCACGGCCGCACGCACCACGCCGAGCGCGGTGCCGTAGCCGGCTGTTGCGAGCGCGCCCGCATTGCAGTGCGTCAGCACCGTCCGGCCGTCCGGCACAAGCGGTGCGCCGTGCCGCCCGATGGCCCGATTGATTTCGATATCCTCCTCGCGGATACGACGTGCTTCCTCGATCAGGCACTCGCGAATCCGGTCGTGCGGCAGGCCGCGCACCGAGCTGTAGACGCGCTTCATGCGGTCGATGCCCCAGAACAGATTCACGGCGGTGGGGCGCGTGGCCGCGAGTTCCGCGCAGATCCGGTCGAACTGCGCGTCCAGATCAGAGGGGTCCGCCTGCGCGACGCCGATGGCGACTCCCATGGCGGCCGCTACTCCGATGGCCGGGGCGCCGCGGATGATCATCGTCCGGATCGCATTCGCCACTTCGGCGGAGTTGCGGCAGGTGACATAGATTTCTTCCGAAGGCAGGCGGGTCTGATCGATCATGACCACTCCCTCGTCGGTCCACTGAATGGTTTCAATCATGAATGGTTGGTCTGGCCTCCGGACACAAGCAGAACCAGAAAGGGCAAAGCGTTATAGGAAACGTGCACGATCGCCGAGGCGCGTGTCGAGCCTGACACACGGCGCACGACGCCGAGAACAAAGCCCACCAGCGTGATCAGTACACCGCTCTGCCACAGCCACGCGTTCTGCATGAGGTGCATGGCGCCAAATAATATGGATGTCGCAAGAATTCCCGGCAGCACGCCCATCGTGTCCACGAGCACCGGTTGCAGGAAGCCGCGGAACAGCAATTCTTCGATGATGGGCCCCAGCGTGACGCCGAAGAGCGCGATGGCGACGCGGCTCACGACATCCGTCAGCAGCTTGTCGAAAGGCGTCTGCACATTGGGGAAGTGGAGCAGATTTCCGAAGACGATCACGACCACAGCGAGGATGACGCCGAGCACCACCAGATGGAGAGGCTTGAAGGGCTGCGGCACCCACGCCAGAGATTCAAACAGCGGGCGGCCGTAGCGGGCAAAAAGGATTCGAAGCGCGATGAAAACGATTCCGTAGCCGATGAATTCCGCTATCAGCAGCGGCAGCCCGAGGCTCGGATTGATATGCAGATACGGGCTGGCCGCGCGGACCGCGAGGCCACCGGCGAGTACTGCCGGGACGAACAGCGCCGCGATCAGCAGTAGTTCCGCAAAGCCCCAGAACGGGCGTTCCGGTTCGGCCAGATAGACGGGCTGCTGGCTGGCTTGCGGAGTCACGATGTCTTCTCGATCAGCGCCGCGGCAAGCAGCGGGATCATGATCTCGTGGTGGCCGGTGAGCGAATAACCGCGTCCGCCGGATTGCGCGTGCGGGCGCTCCACCACATTCACGCGCGGGCGGTAATGCTGCAGGAAATCGAGATTGACGGTGGTGAAGTCCCGCAACTCATGCCCGAGATTCCGCACGCACGAAACGGCTTTGAGAAAGACCTCCGGCATCACCACCGCTGAGCCGGCATTGATATAAACGCCGCCCTGATGCAGAGCCGCGATGAGGCTGCAGAACAGCCGGAAATCCCGGTGGGTGGCGCTTCCGAGGGCTTGGGCATCGGCCGCGGGATGGGTATGGGGCGTATCTGTTCCGATAGCCACGTGGACGGTCACGGGAACCCGCGCGCGCCATGCCTGCAACAGGAGACTGGCGGGAGCGTGATCTTTCGCCGCCAGGCGATCGAGCGCGCGCCCCAGCGCTTCGCCCGCGCCCGCGTCCGCCGTGAGCGCGGCGTTCCATTCCCGCCCGGTCTCTTCCGCCGCGCCGAAGCGCCCATCGGGCAGCACCGCTTCAACGTCCTCGCTGGTGCAGCCGGCGAGAGCGATTTCGAAGTCGTGGATGGAGGCGGAACCGTTCATCGCGAATGCGGTGGCGAATCCGCGCCGCATGAGATCGATCAGCACCGGCGCGAGTCCGCACTTGATCACATGGCCGCCCATGCCCCAGATCACCGGCTTTTTCTTTGCGCGGGCTTCGGCGATCGCTTCCACGATGGCCCGCAGGCTGTCTCCGGCCAGAATGTGCGGCAGGCCGTCGAGCAGGCCCTGGATGCCGGACCCAGGCTCGTAAACGCGGGCGAAATCCGCCTGCCTCACTTTGCCACCGCGCGCGGCAAGCGGGACAGTCTTCAGTCCGGAGAAATCGAGGGGATTGACGCCGTAATAATTGTTCACGAAAAATCGGGGCGTGTATGTCGCTCTTTCGATTGTATAAATGTATGACCGCGTGCGCGCCGCCTCCGGACTGGCGGCGCGGTTCTCAAGCTGTTCTGCCGTTCTGGAGCACCTTCCGCAGCGCCTCGCCGGTGAAGCTCTTGCGTGACCGCATCACCTGCTCGGGCGTGCCCGCGGCTACCACGCGTCCGCCGTCTTCGCCCCCATCGGGCCCGAGATCGATGATCCAGTCGGCGCACTTGACGACGTCGAGGTTGTGCTCGATCACGAGAACCGTGTTGCCGAGATCCACGAGCCGCTGCAGCACTTCGAGAAGCTTGCGGACGTCTTCGAAATGGAGGCCGGTGGTGGGCTCGTCGAGAACATAGAAGGTCCGGCCCGTCTGGCGCTTGCTCAACTCCTTCGCCAGCTTGATGCGCTGGGCCTCGCCGCCCGAAAGCGTGGTGGAAGACTGCCCCAGGTGTATGTAGCCGAGCCCCACATCGAGGAGCGTCTGCAGTTTGGGGCGGACCTGGGGATTGGTCTCGAGCACAGGCAGCGCCTCTTCGATCGTGAGGCCGAGAAGATCGGCGATCGAGTAGCCCTTGTATTTCACCTGCAGGGTTTCGTGGTTGTAGCGCCTGCCGCGGCAGACGTCGCAGGTCACGTAGACGTCGGGCAGGAAGTTCATTTCGATGCGTTTGAGCCCGTCCCCCTGGCAGGCTTCGCAGCGGCCGCCCTTCACATTGAAGCTGAAGCGCCCTGGCTTGTAACCTCTCTCGCGCGATTCGGGCAGCAGAGCGTAGAAGTCGCGGATCGGTGCGAAGAGGCCCGTATAGGTCGCGGGATTCGAGCGCGGCGTGCGGCCGATCGGCGACTGATCGATCCGAATCACCTTATCCACGTTGGCGATGCCGGAAATCTTTCCGTGCGTACCGGGCGCTTCGTGGGAGCCGTAGATCTCATGCGCCAGCGCGCGATAGAGGATATCGTTCACGAGCGTCGATTTGCCGCTGCCCGAGACGCCAGTCACCACGATGAGGCGCCCGAGGGGGAACTCCACATCGATTCCCTTGAGATTATGCTCGGTGGCGCCGCTGATGTGGATGGATTCACCATTCCCCTCGCGCCGCTTGGCGGGAACGGGAATGGACAACGAACCATCGAGATAGCGTCCCGTCAGCGAACTCTCGTTCGAGCGTATCTGGGCCGGCGTGCCACTGGCCACCAGATCGCCGCCGAGCCTTCCCGCGCCCGGCCCCAGGTCGATCACGTAGTCGGCGCGCGAGATGGTTTCGGCGTCGTGCTCCACCACAAGGACGGTATTGCCCATGTCACGCAGGGCGGTCAGGGTATCGAGCAGCCGGTCGTTATCGCGCGGATGCAGGCCGATGGAAGGCTCGTCGAGAACATAGAGGACGCCGCGCAGCTTCGAACCGATCTGCGTGGCCAGCCGGATGCGCTGCGCTTCGCCGCCGGACAATGTCGACGCCGCGCGGTCGAGACTCAGATAGTGGAGTCCCACCGACTCGAGAAATTCCAGGCGGCGGCGGATCTCATCCACGATGCGCCCGGCAATCTGGTTCTCACGCGGAGTGAACTGCCACGAGCGCGCCGTAATCAATGCCCGCGACAGGGGCATGGCGGTAAATTCGGCGATCGAGATGTTTTTGACGCGCACGGCCAGGCTGCCGGGGCGCAGGCGCTTGCCGTCGCAGGCCGGGCAGGGAACCGGCGACATATACTCTGTCAGCCACTCCTGATAGTCGCCGGGCGCATCGCGGTAAATATCGTCGAGCGTTCCGAGTATCGAGCCGAGCAGCGCCTCCCGCGCCGCGGACGGCAGTTTTTCCCACGGATTTTTCAGCTTCACGCGCAGCGACCGCGCGGTCTCCTGAATCCCATTGGCGACGCGGGTCGATCCCGCGCCCGGCCCCAGCGCGCCTTCCAGCAGCGGCTTCGAAGGATCGACGATGACCTTGTCCGGATCGAACGCCCATGTGCTGCCGATTCCGGAACATTCCTCGCATGCGCCGTACGGGCTGTTGAAGGAAAACGATCGCGGCTCGAGTTCGGGAACGCTCGTGCCGCATTCCACGCAGGCGAGCTTCTGAGAGTAAAGACGCTCGTCCTTTGCGCCGCCTGCGCCCGCGCCGTCGACGATGGAGATCAGCACCAGGCCATTGGCCAGTTTCGTCGCCGTCTCGATGGAAGCCTCCAGACGCTTCTCGATACCCGGCTTCACCACCAGCCGGTCGACGATGACTTCGATCGTGTGATTGCGGCGTTTATCCAGCGGAATGTTGTCTTCGAGGGACCGGATGACCCCGTCGATACGGGCCTTCAGCAGGCCCTGGCGCGCCAGCTTTTCCAGTTCCTTTTTGAATTCGCCCTTGCGCCCGCGCACGATGGGCGCCATGACGAGGATGCGATCATCCGGCCGGAGCGAGAGCACGTGCTTGAGAATCTGCTCCGTGGTCTGGCGCGAGATTTCGCTGCCGCACACAGGGCAATGCGGCACGCCGATGGACGAATAGAGCAGCCGCAGGTAGTCGTAAATTTCGGTGATGGTGCCGACCGTGCTTCGCGGGCTGCGTCCAGTGGTCTTCTGGTCGATCGAGATCGAGGGACTCAGGCCGTCGATGGAATCGACGTCCGGACGCTCCATCTGGTCGAGGAACTGCCGGGCGAATGTGGAGAGCGTTTCCACGTAGCGCCGCTGGCCCTCCGCATAGATGGTGTCGAAGGCGAGCGAAGACTTCCCGGATCCGCTCAAACCCGTAATCACCGTCAGCGTATTCCGTGGAATGCTGACGCTGATATTCTTCAGGTTGTGTTGGCGGGCGCCCGAGACCGTGATTTCTTCCAGCATCGTTGTTTTTCTTCAGCAGACGCGCATGGCGGGCCAGGCCGGATGAATCCGACAGCAAGCGCGCCCATCCCGAGCGCCATCCTCTTCGCCTGTTCGGATATCCCCTCTACCAATGTACATTCTGCCGCTTTCAGCTCCGGAAGCGGCGTGCCCCACAAGGGCGGCACATGGTGCTGAGGGCGGAAGCAGCGGATCGGGGAAAGCGGCTCGACAGCTTTCTTCATGCGAAGCTGCCCGAATACAGCCGGTCGCGCCTGCAGGCGTGGATCCGCGGTGGGCGCGTCCTGGTGAATGGAACGAGGGGAAAGCCTTCCATGCTCCTTCAGGGATCGGAAGAGATCGGCGTGGAACCCCTCCATCGGGCGCCGCTGCGCGCCGTGGCGGAGGATATTCCGCTTTCGGTGCTTTATGAAGATCCTGCCGTGGTCGCGATCGACAAGCCGGCAGGAATGGTGGTTCACGCCGGCGCCGGAGTTCACGCGGGCACCGTCGTGAACGCTCTGCTGCATCGATTCGAACAGCTTTCCACCGTCAACGGCGAACTGCGTCCCGGCATCGTGCATCGGCTGGACCGGTTCACCACGGGAGTCCTGCTGGTGGCGAAAACCGACGCCGCCCATCAGGATCTTGCCGCTCAGTTTCAGTTGCGCACCGTGGAGAAGATTTATATCGCCCTGGTGGAGGGAGAACTGACGGGCTCGGGACGTATCCGGAAGCCCATCGCGCGCGATCCGCGCAACCGGGCGCGCATGACGGCGAGGCTCGCCACCGGGCGCAGCGCCCTCACGGACTGGAAGGCGGTCGAATGTTACCGCGGATTCACGCTTCTCGAAATCCGTATCGGAACGGGCCGCACGCACCAGATCCGTGCGCATATGGCGGCTCTGGGGCATCCGGTCGCGGGCGATCGGCTGTATGGCGCAAAGGCCTCGCCGTGGAATCGCTACTTCCTGCACGCACACCGTCTGACATTCCGGAGCCCCGCGACCGGAGAGACGGTGTGCGTCGAATCGCCGCTGCCGCCGGATCTGGTGGAGTGGAAGGCTTCGCTGGAGAGCGCGCCCGTCTGAGGCTTATGCGAGCGCCTGGCGCATATAGTCCAGGCATTTCCGGACTTCTTCGACGGGCGTTCCCAGGCCGCGGTATTCGTACTCCACGAGCGCCGGAATCGGGTATTGCTTCTCTTTCAGCAGCAGCAGAACCTGTTTGATCGGCGTGTCGCCCTGCCCCCAGGGCATATTGGGGCCGTCGTTTTTCTTCCGATCCTTCACGTGCAGGTGGGTGATGCGGTCATGATTTTTCCGGATGTAGCCCACCGGATCGTAACCGGCGGCGGAGAAGTGCCCGATATCGAGGTTGATGCGGAAATACTTCGAAACGGCGAGCGCTTTTTCGAAGCTCTCGGGCGTGGCGAACTCGTTCGGGTCCTTCGTATTGGAATGCCCGTGAAACGCGACCAGAATTTTATGCTTCTCCGCGAAGGGCGCCAGCCGTTTCGCCATGCTCACCTGGGTGGACGCGGCAATCACCCCGGTTCCCAGCGCCTTAGCCTGCTCGAACGTGCGATCGATATCGTCGTTGGTCAGCGTGTCGCGGTAATTCACCGTATAGGCTTGGGTGGTGATTCCTGCGGCCTCCAGTTTGCGCCGCGCGGCCTTGAAGTGGTCGATGTGCGTCGCCTTGCGCCATTGGTCCAGCCCCGCTGCCTGGCCGGGAGGCTGAAGTTCCGCTTCGTAGAACTCGATATCGCGGCTCCCGTCGGCTTTGAGGGCCGCAATGGCTCCATCGACCCGATCCACGCCCGGGGTTTGCGGCAGGGCGCGGTAGCTGTAAGTCATCACCCCGATGGTGACGCCATTCGTTTTTGCGGCCTGCGCGAGGGACAGCGGCAGGGCCGCCAGAGCCGCTTTCGTAAAGTCTCGTCTGGAACAGATCATTTCGCTTCTCCCGATTCGCCTGCGGACTGCAGCCGATCAAGGTCGTACGGTGAACGCGTATACGGAATCGCCCGCACCCACGACCAGATACTGCTGTCCATCCAGCATGTACGTGACCGGTCCGTTGCTGACACTGGCCCCGAGGCCGGCGTGCCAGAGAATATTCCCCGCTGCCGGATCGAACGCGATCAGATTCTGCGAACCATCTCCCGTGAACAGAAGCTTCCCGGCCGTCGTCAAAATGCCCGCAATGCCACCGCCTCCCGGATAGCGGTGCTTCCACACGGTACGGCCGGTCTTGTAGTCGATGGCGCGAAGCGTGGTCCCGAATCCGCCGGCATTCTTTTCCGTCGCGGCGTACCCTTCGGGATGCGGATCGGTATCGGTCAGGTAGAATTCGCTGAAGGTCTCGTTCGTGCCCACATAGAAGAGACCCGTCTCCGGGTCGAAGCTGGGCGCCGGCCAGTTCGTGGCGCCGGTCGAGTTCGGCGACACCAGCACGCCGTCCACGGTCGCCTCCTTGGCCGGATCCGGGATGGGCTGGCCCTTCGCATTGACACCCTTCGACCAGTTCATGGTTTCGATCATTTTCGCGGTCACGAGGTGCTGGCCGTTGGTGCGGTCCAGCAGGAAGAAATA
>CAZXCO010000659.1:0-6132 GCA_964639095.1 uncultured Solibacteraceae bacterium | reverse complement strand
CGGATCGCTCGCTCCAATAAAACCGCGACTCGCTGTGGCGGGTGAACTGGCGCAGATGAGGCGCCGTCATTCCACTGGCGAAGGATGGATCAGTCAGACGGACGACCTCGAGTTCTGTAGCCGGGTCGGGATAACGCTTCCATTCCGGTGCGGAAAACCGGCTGGCAGCGGCCATCGCAAGGAACTGGCGTCGTGAGAAGGGAATCAAAGCTCCCATTCTATGACGGGAGCGGAAATGTCAGGTCAGAATGGAAATTCGGGCGCGGCGGCTGCTTTGTGCACGGAGTTGGCGCGTGCGAGGAACCGATAGGGATTCACCGGTGTCGAGCCGATGCGAACCTCGTAGTGCAGGTGCGGACCGGTGGACCGTCCTGTTGTGCCCACGGCTCCGAGAATCTCTCCTTGCCGGATTTCATCTCCTTCGATGACATCAATCCGCGAAAGGTGCGCATACCACGTCTGGTAGTTGTTGCCGTGGTCGATCACCACGCACCGCCCGTAACCGCCGTTCCATCCCGCATGGACGACGATTCCGTCTGCTGTCGCACGAACAGGCGTGCCCATGGGCGCGGAAATATCCACCCCGGTATGCATGGCGCCCTCTCCCGAGAATGGATCGCTGCGCTCGCCGTAACCTCCCATCAGACGTCCGTTGACAGGCCAGAGGCTGGGCAGAACGTTGGGATCCTCACGGGAGAAGATATCGCGGTGGCGGCTGGCGAGGTTCGTGGTGCGCAGATAGTTGTATTCCGCGAGCGTTTCCCGCATGGTGGGGACGAGGGGCTCTTCATCCGCGGCCTCGCCGACCAGATCCGGAGAGCCGGCCAGTTCCTTCCGGACACCGTAGGCCGCTGTCACCTCATCGGCCAGCAACTGGAGGCTGGCAAGCTGTTCGTTCGTCTGTTTGACTTTGCGCTGGAGGTTATCGTACCGTTCGCGCAATAACTGCGCTTCATGCTGGAGCGAATTATAATTGGCGACTTTCCAGGCCATCCGGGCATAGCTGCCTACGACGCCGAAAAGCATCAGGACGACAACACCCAGCGCGCCGAAGGCGGCGTAGACGATCCGGTGCGGAATGTGTATCCTTTGCAGGCGCCCATGCAGCGAATGCGCCAGCACGACAATAAAATATTTTTGATCCAATCCTTTTCCTCTTGGCGCGCGCTTCGGAGGGCGCGAGCCCCAAGTGACTTGGACTGTGTCCCGCCCGGATGATTTTAACTTCCACGCCGATGGCCGGCAAAAGCGAGACCGAACCTGCAGGTAACCCAGCTAAAGTTGAGAAACTCAGAGGTTAACATCCCTTAAGCTTGCAAGTCAACCCTGTTCACTGCTAAGCTTCCGGCTTGCCAAAACGCATTCCGGGGGCGCACTTCGCCCGTAATCTGGTCGAACGAAGGACATTAATCGCACAACTTGTCAAGCGCGATTTTCAGCAGCGCTACGTCGGTTCGGCGGCGGGCTGGTTATGGGGATTGATTCACCCGCTCGTGCTGCTCCTGAGCTACGTCTTCATCTTCAGTATCTGCCTCAAAACCAAACCCGGATCGAATGAAGTCACTCAGAACTATCCAATGTTCCTCTTTGCCGGAATCCTGCCGTGGCTTCTGTTCAGCGAAACCGTGCAGCGCTCCGCAAGCTGTCTGATCGAGCAGGCCACGCTGATTACCAAAACGGTGTTTCCGTCCGAAATCGTCCCGGTCTCAATCTTTCTTTCGTCGCTGATGAGCCATCTTCTCGCCGTGTGCCTGGTCGTAGCAGGAGCGGCGATCTTCCTTCACCATGCAAGCTTCGCCCTGGTTTGGCTGCCCGTATTTACGCTTGTAGTTGGTTTGTTTGCGGTGGGTATCGGTTGGGTTGCCGCGGCCCTGCAGGTCTATTTGCGGGACACGGCGCAGGTTCTGGCGGTCATTCTGACGCTGTGGTTCTGGGCGACGCCAATTCTCCTGCCGGAGGAAAACTTCCCGTCCTGGTCGCTGCCGATGCTGCGGATCAATCCTCTGACCTATATCGTGCGCGCGTACCGCAACATGCTTCTGGGACACACCGTCGCCGCGCGGGATTTCGGTTTCAGCACGGCCTTTGCCTTGGCGACGTTCGTTTGCGGGGGCCTGATCTTCCGCTATATGAAGAGGGGCTTCGCCGACGTCCTGTAGTGAAGCCCCACGGTCTCAGCGGTTCTTTTCGGTGACGCGGACGCGGGCGCCTTCGAGCTTTTTGGTGACTTTGGCCTGCTCAACAGGATCCTGATCGCCCGGCGCCGAAATCTTCCACTCCGACACCGACGACTCCCACTGCTGAATGGCTTCGCGGATCTTGCCCTGCTTGAAGTAGACATCGCCCAGATGGTCGTGGACCGTCGGATCCTTTCCGACCTTGTCGACCGCCATCCGAAGTTCGTCCGCTGCCTGATCGAGCCGGTTCAGCCGGTAATAGACCCAGCCGAGGCTGTCCTGATAGGCGCCATTGTCGGGATCGAGATCGAGCGCTTTGGAAATCAGCTGCTGCGCTTCTTCCAGACGAATGCCGCGGTCGGCAAACATGTAGCCCAGATAGTTCATGGCGCCCGCGTTCATCGGATCGGTCGCGAGCACATTCCGGAAAGCCTTTTCGGCAGACTCGTAGTTCTTTTCGCGCTCGTACATCGCGCCGCGCATGAACTCGATGGTCTGCTTGTCCTGCGGAGTCTTCGACAGGGCGTCGGCGCTGTCGAGCGTCTTCGCTTCATCCGCAAAGCGCTTTGCCTTGTCCTGAATCTGAGCCAGTGTGATCAGGGTGTCCCGGTCATTCAAGCCCTGGGGCAGGGCCTTCAACTCATTGATTGCGGCGTCCGGCATTGCGAGATCCGCAAGCAGGAGGGCGTGTTCGAAAACGATTCCGCGATCGCCGGAAAACCTCTTCATTGCAGCATCAGCCGTCTGGCGGGCCAGCTTGTATTCCTTCGCCGTCTTGTAGGCCTCAATCACCTTGCCTTCCACGCTCGCGGAAAGAGCCGGGTCAATGTCGTCGATTTGCCTGTAGGTCGCGACGGCGTCTGCAACTTTGTTTATGTCTTCCTGCATTGACCCCAGCACAGAGAGATTCCGGATCCGGTCCCTCTTCTCCTGGTCGGTGAAATTATCCTTTTGCGTTTCCATCAGGAGCGCCTGCATGGCGGCAATCGCCTGCGGAATCTTTCCCTGGCGGCGGAGCAGTTCCTCTTCGGCGAAACGAACGTCGGGCGTATTCTGTGCCGTCTCGGCGGCACGAGCCTTGGCGAGGGCAGCCCCCGCGCCGGCGTAATCGTGCTTTTTCTCGAGGAGATCGGCGATCTGAATCTGCAGAGGCACGTTCTTCGGATCGTCGGCGGCGAGTTGCTGGAATGCAGCCAGCGCCTCCTCATCGCGGCCCGCTTTATAAAGATCGATCGCCCATGCGCCGCGGATCCGGTTGTTATCGCCGAGATCGAGCGCCTGCTTCATCGCATCGGCGGCGTGCGAAAAGTCGTTGGTCTGCTCGTAGAATTCGGCGAGCATCAGAACCGTACGCTGATCGGGGTCCTTTTCGATCGCCTGCTTCAGCATCGTGATGGCGTTGGCAAGATCGCCGCGATCCGCATAAACCATGGCGAGTCCGTTCATGGCATCGTCGTCGTTGGGATCGTCCTGCAGAACCTGCCGGTAAGCCTTTTCCGCGGCGTCATCGTCGTGGGAGATGCGGTAAAGGCGGGCCAGCATCGAGAGACTGTCTGTATCCTTCGGGTCCTGCTGGGTAATCTTCTGGTACTGCTCGATCGCGTTTTTCAGCATCGTCTGATCGATGCGGCCCTGGTCCGGATCGCCGATCTGCCGGCTGTAGATACGCGCCAGAATCTTGCGTGCTTCGTTGTTGGCCGGATTCGCCTTCAGGAGATTGTTGGCTTCCTGCATGGCCTTCTCCAGTTGTCCCGTTTGAACGTAGAACTCGGACAATTGTTCGTCAATGTAGGAAGCCGAAGGATCTGCCTGGATCGCCAGGTGGTAAAAATCGATGGCCTTGTTGACGTATTCTCCCCGGTTCCCGTAGGCTCCCGCCAACTCGGCATAGAGGTGCGCCATGGAAAAGTCGTAATACGCTGTGGAGTGATCCGGCGCCTGGTTTTGAGCAGCGGGGGCTTGAGGGGCAGGTGGCTGAGCCGCGGGCGCCTGAGCGAAGGCCGGCGCGGCCGCCACGCAAATCAGACCAAAGGACAAAGTCGCACTGGCGAAAGCTCTTTTGCGGTTCAACGGAGCGCTCTGCGCTCGAACGTGTCCGGTCATTTTCCAACTTTCCTCACACCGGCTCCGGCAGGGGGAAGCAGGTGCGATGCATCCGTCATCATTGTATAACGCTGAAGAGATGACGCGTATAGCGTTAAATGGATGACGCCGATGGAAGAAAGCCCGTTGCGGAAGAATCGAAATCTTGCCGTTTTGGCGGGCCCCACGGGATGCGGCAAGAGCGGGCTGGCGCTCCTTCTGGCCGAGGAGTTCGGGGGCGAGGTCGTCAACTGCGACTCTGTGCAGATCTATCGCTGTTTCAACATCGGCACGGCCAAACTGCCGCCGGAGGGCCGCCGCGGCATCCCGCATCACCTGCTCGATATCGCTGCGCCCGACGAGGTGTTTACGGCCGGAGATTTCGCCCGCAGGGCGCGTCCGGTTCTTTACGAGATCGCGGATCGTGGCCGCCTCCCCATTGTCACGGGCGGCACGGGATTTTATCTTCGCGCCCTTGTGGATGGACTGGCGCCGGGCCCGGAGCGCGATGAAGCCCTGCGGGCGCGGTTGCGAGCACGCGAGATAAAAAGACCGGGCTCAATCCACCGGCTGCTGCGCCGAGCCGATCCGGCGGTCGCAGCCCGCATTCACCCGAACGATACGCCGAAGGTCATGCGCGCGCTTGAGATCTGCATTTCCGCGCGCCGCACGGCGAGCGAGGTCTTCGCCGCGGGACGAGACGCCCTGCAGGATTTCCGCGTGCTCAGGATTGGCCTGTTTCCGGACCGCGAACAACTCTACCGGCGGCTCGACGCGCGTACGGAGGCCATGTTTTCGGCCGGACTGATCGAAGAGACGGCCGCCATCCTCGCGCGCGGCTATTCTCCCCGGTGCAAGCCGTTCGAATCCATCGGCTACAAGCAGGCCATGCAGGTGATTGAAGGCACGCTGTCGCCGAAGGATGCGGCTTTTTATGCCGCGCGCGAGACGCGCCGCTACGCCAAGCGGCAGATGACCTGGTTTCGCCAGGAGCCGGGGATGGAAATTTTCGCCGGTTTCGGTGACGATCCCCGGGTGATCGCGCAGGTTCGGGAACGCGTGCGGGCATTCCTCGGCGCAGCCGGAAACGGCGCAATTGCCTGTTAATCTGAATCTCAGTGCGCTCCTTTTCGTGCCTGCCGGCCACGTTGCTGCTGGCTGCTTTCCTGTCGATTCAGCCGTCCGCCCGGGCCGCGGACACCATCGCCGTTCTCCCTCTGTTCAATCTCGATGAGCACAACTCTCCCAATCTCGACTGGATCGGAGAGAGCGTTTCGGAGACGCTCGACGAAGATTTGAGCGCCGCCGGGCTGCTGGTTCTGCAGCGGGAGGATCGGGAAGAGGTCTATCATCGCCTTTCGCTGCGCACAGGAGTTGTGCTGACGAAGGCCTCCGTGTTGAAGATCGGCGAAACGCTTGACGCGGGCCGGGTCGTGTTCGGCGAATTCCGCGTGGATGGGACACAGCCGGGAGGCAGCACGCCGCTGACGGCGAACATCCGGCTGACGGTGCGGATTGTCGATCTTAAGAAATTTCAGCAGGGGTCCGAACTCTCGCAGAGCGGTCCGCTCGAAAACCTCAGCCAGATGGAATCGAAACTGGCGTGGATGGTTCTGCGTCAACTCGCGCCCGGGGATGCGCCCTCGGAAGAGGTTTTTTTCCATGACCGTCCGCCGGTGCGCGTGGGCGCCATGGAAAGCTACGTCCGCGGGCTGATGGCGTCGACGGACGATCAGAAGCTGAAACTGTTCACGCAGGCTGCCCGCCTCGACGATCACTTCTCACAGCCGAATTTCCAGCTGGGACGGATGATGTTCCGCAAGAAGGATTATCCGGGCGCGGAGCAGTGGCTCTCCAAAGTCTCCAGGGGCGA
>CAZXCO010000658.1:0-2675 GCA_964639095.1 uncultured Solibacteraceae bacterium | reverse complement strand
GACCCGGGCCACTTTTTCGAGGATGAGATTGCGGCTCACGGCATCGTAAGTATCGAGGGCGGCGTGCGTCTGGCCGACCGCGACGGCATACTTGCGAAAGCGCGGCGCGGGATCGTCCCAACCGCTGCCATCGGGGAGAAGGTCGCACGAGAGCACGAGGTTCCGGGTGCGCGAGAAAGCCTGTTCGAGTTTTGTGTCTGCAGCGGGATCTCCGCTCGGTCCGGCGAGCGTGAGATCCACCGCGACGGCCGCGGGACGGGCTGGCTGAATATGATCGAGACCGTCGGCGAGAGCGGCGCGCATGCCCTCCGGATAGCCATATTTGAGGATTGTCTGCTCGTCGATGGCGAGGATGATGGAGGTCGGCCGCCAGGGAGCGGGAGGTTCGAGCCGGAAAAGGAAGTCGTAGGCGTAATTGTCGAACTGGCGGCCGAATGAGGTCCAGCTCACGGCAAGGCCGGTGATTGCGGAAGCGGCCACCAGGGCGGCGAGAATGGCTTTACTGCCGACGCGCCAGCGCGGGCTCGGTTTCATGGGAGACCAGGACCTTCGCGCCGCTGCCGGTCACGAGGCCAATACCTTCGGAGCGGCCTCCCGGCGCGGCGCCGGGTTGCAGAAAAAGCGCAAGAGACGCAAGAAAACGAGGCAAACTTTGAGTATAGCCGGAAACGGGAAATCGAATGCCCGCGGGGATTGCCCACGATGGTTTGCTCCGGCTTCCATTCGCAGGCAGCCGGAGCGGATGCGCTAGAATTGGTTTGCGTGCACCCGTAGCTCAGCTGGATAGAGCGTTTGCCTCCGGAGCAAAAGGTCAGAGGTTCGAATCCTCTCGGGTGTACCATCCTTTTCAATCACGGGGCTCTACGGCTCTACGCACTTAATGGGGGCAGGTCTGCCTCTGACCGATCTCAAGAACACAATACTGTAACCCTCAGTCTGTAGTTGTGGAAGTTTCTGAAGCCGTAGGCCTGGCGTTGCAGGACTTCCATTTTAGTGTGGAAGCCTTCGGTGATGCCGTTGTTGCGGGTGAAGCGCCACATGCAGGCGATCTCGCTGCGCCAGGCGTAGAGCGTATCGCCGAGAGTCACCAGTGGTGCGAGCCCGCAACAACGGAGCGCGGCGACGTCCCCCGGAAACGACGCGCCAGGCTCTCACAGCGGCTGTGATCCCAGCCTTTTTCCAGCAGCACGCAGCAGATTCGCTGCTTGAAACGATAGATCGCTTCCAGGGCCGGCATCTGCCGACGATAAGCCGAGAGGCGCTCGGGCTGATCGGGGCTGAGGTTGTGGCGATGCGGGCGCGCATCAGGGAAACAAGACTGCGGTCCTTCGCTCCTGTGGAAACTGACAAGCCGGTCATCAGCGGGTTTTCCGTGTGTAGAATGCCGTGATGACGATTTACACGAGGCCGGCAAAGGAGTCACACCGTGACACGATCGATTATGAAATACGGATGCTGAGATTCTGCGCCCGGGAATTGACAACCAGAAAATTGAGGGGTTTTGTGGCCAACATCGCCTTAGAGGCGTTCCTGCTCCATTATCGCAATCTGGTCGAGGTTTTTAGCGGCCGCCACCATCGTCGACTGAGCGATCTGAGCGTGAAAAATTGTCGGGACTGGGCGGGCCATAGTATGACGCCAAAGGAAATCGAACTAATTAACAAGCCTGCGATTGAATTGGATAAAGAGTTTCACATCCCGATCTCGCAGTATCTGCAGCACTGCACTCTGCAGCGGGCCGATCAACACAGATCATGGCCGGTTGAGAAGATGCTGAAAGAGCTTGAACAAATCATTTCAGCATTCGAACGATCTTTCCCGCGCGATTCGAAGCCAATAACAGCTCGTCTCTGTTGACGGCCCCGCGAGCCGCGCCATAGACTAGGGCAGACCATGGCCCTGTCCCGGATTGTTTTTCTGTCTCTTGCGGCATCGGCGCTGCTTTGCGCGCAGACCGCCGAATGGCGCTACTACGCGGGAGACGCGCACAGCACCAAGTATTCCCCGCTCGATCAGATCAACGCAGGCAACGTCCAGCGGCTTCAGATCGCGTGGCGGTGGCGGTCGGACAACTTCGGCCGCTCGGTCGATCGCAACTGGGAAGTTACGCCGCTGATGATTGCATCGGGAAACGGGAGGGGCGTCCTCTACTTCACTGCGGGCACACGCCGCGACGTGGTGGCCGCCGATGCCGCCACCGGCGAAACGCTCTGGATATACCGGATCGATGAGGGAGAACGCGGCGACCGGGCCGTCCGTGTTGTGAACCGCGGCCTAGCCTACTGGACCGACGGCAAGGGCGACGAGCGGATCCTCTTTATTACGCTCGGCTATCAACTGGTCGAACTCAACGCCAGAACGGGTGTCCCGGTGGCGGGTTTCGGCAGGAGCGGGATTGTCGATCTCGAAGCCGGGCTCGACCGGCAGAACATCAAGCCCGGCGTGATCGGCGCCACCTCCCCGCCCATGGTGGTCGGCGATATCGCGGTCGTGGGCGCCGCGCTCGGCACGCCGGCCACCGGCTCCGCGCCTCCTTCGATGAACAATGTGCCCGGGTACGTTCGCGGCTTCGACGTTCGTACCGGCAAGCGGGTCTGGACCTTCCACACCATTCCACAGGCGGGCGAATTCGGCAACGAAACCTGGGAAAAGGATTCCTGGAAATATACCGGCAA
>CAZXCO010000657.1:0-13769 GCA_964639095.1 uncultured Solibacteraceae bacterium | reverse complement strand
CGTCGCGAAATCGAAACTCTTCACGTTTCTACCAGCCCTGATCCGGCGGAAAAGCGTTGGCGTACTTCACGCTTCGGCGCGGCTCGGCCATCATGCCGGCGACGGTATCGCGCCAGATAGCGTAATGCGCGGTCTCCTTGTGGCGCGCCGGAGCGTCAGGGTTCCGGTAAACCTCCACCAGAACAAAGCGTGTGGGGTCGTCAGCCTGCTCGATGACATCGAACCGGGCAACGCCGGGCTCGGCGGCGCTGTTTCTCGCGTTCTCAATCGTTGCTTCCCGGAAAGCATCGATGGACTCAGGCTTCACCCGAACATGGACGTGAACGATCACCATATGCGTATCCACAATTCTCCACCCATGATCGCCCTCCGGCAGACCGCGTGAGGGGCGATGCGAAGCTCATAGGTTGGAAGCTTACTCCGCTTTTCGCTCGCGCGATTACAGACTGCTGCTGGCCGGGCTGTTTCTCGGGAATTTCGGGATGCAGATGCTCTCGGTGGCGGTGGCCTGGGATCTCTATATCCAGACGAGATCCGCGCTCGTGCTGGGCAACGTCGGCTTCGTTCAGGTCGCGCCGTTCCTTCTCTTCGCGCTTTTCGCCGGCCACGTGGCGGACCGTTACGACCGGCGCCGGACCATGGTCCTCACCCAGGTCCTTTTTCTCATTGCGTCGATAGTCCTGGCAGTGGGCTCGACGTCGGTTGCCCTTATCTATTCCTGCCTGTTCCTCACTGCATTCGGGCGGGCATTCCAGTGGCCCGCGCGGCAGGCGCTCCTTCCGCATATCGTGACACCCGAGGCTCTCGGGAATGCGATTACGTGGAACAGCAGCGTGCAGGAAATTTCGAGCATCAGCGGACCCGCCGTCGCCGGCATGCTGATCGCCCTCGCCGGAAGCAGGGCGGTTTATCTGAGCCAGACCGTCTGCGCCACATTGACTCTGCTTTGTTTCGCGGGGCTGCGGTATCGCAGCAAGCCGGCCGCCGACGCGCCGGCTCCGACGGCCAGATCCCTGCTCGAAGGCATGCAGTTCGTCAGAGACAACAAGCTCATTCTCTCGGCGATTTCGCTCGACCTGTTCGCCGTTCTGTTCGGCGGCGCGACGGCGCTTCTGCCGATCTATGCCGCGGATATTCTTCACGTGGGCGCCAGCGGACTCGGATGGCTGCGCGGCGCCCAGTCGGTCGGCTCGGTCTCGATGGCGCTGATTCTGGCGCATTCGCGGAAGATCCGGCGCGCGGGTCCGGCCCTGCTCTGGGCCGTGGGCGGCTTCGGAGCGGCGACGATCGTGTTCGGAGTCTCACGGTCATTTCCGCTTTCCCTGGCCATGCTGATGCTGGTGGGGGCGTTCGACAACGTCAGTGTGGTGCTCCGGCAGTCGCTGGTGCAGACGAAGACGCCGGATTACGTGCGCGGGCGCGTTTTCGCCTTCAGCAGCATCTTCATCAGTTCTTCGAATCAGTTCGGCGCGGTGGAATCCGGCTGGACCGCCGCGTGGCTGGGAACGGTGCCCAGCGTCGCTGGCGGGGGGGTCGCCACGATCGTGGTGGTGGCAGTCTGCGCCGTCGTCGCGAAGCAGTTGCGGGAGTGGATGCAGTAGGGCCAGGCCGGTTTCAACTCACGTGGATCACGGGCCGGCGCTTCGGGTCCGGAATCGCGCGCCGCAGCACTTCGTGGGTGATCGGCGCCACGTCCCCTTCGCCGAAAAACAGAAAACGGAACAGATTTCCCACCGGATTGCCTTCGTGCCACTTGAAGTAACAATGGGGGATCTTTCCGGTTCTCTCCGCCAGATCGATCAATAGCGCAGCGATCGCATTCGGGATCACCGGGCTTTTCGCGCACAGGACCGAGTGCTTCCCGACACGCTCGCCCCTGACCTTCAGGGTCTCTTCGAACTCCGAAGCGTCGCCCCGCTCGATTTCGAAGAAATAGAGTCTCTGGCTCGGGTCGATGTGGTGATAATAACGAACGGCCTGATCGGCGTCGTCGAGATCGGCCTCCGTTTCCCTGCGCGGCGTACGCGCGATCAATCGGATGACGCCGTCTTCGTCTTCAGAGAGCAGCGCCAGAGCCTGCGGGTCCAGTTGAATCCCCGTGATGCGAAGTTCCGTGGAGCGCAGAGCGCGGGAAAGCAGCGAGGTCGCCACCATCGACACGATGAAGAAGGATGCGATTTTGATGCCCTCCGGACGCTCGTAAATGTTGAGCGCCGTCGTGTAGACGAATACCAGCGAGATCAGAAGAAACGGCCAGCGAAGGATGCGATTCCACACGGCGATCGTCACAGCGAAGGAAGCCGACGTGATGAGCACGAGCACGCCGGTTGCATAGGCGCCGCCCTGCGCGTCCACGCTGGCGTGAAAAAGGATGGTCACCGTAAAGGAAATCGCCACGAAGACCAGCACGAGAGGGCGGGAGGCGCGTGCCCATTCCGGCGCCATGCCGAACCGTGGAAGATAACGCGGAATCAGGTTCAGCAGGCCCGCCATCGCCGAGGCGCCGGCGAATCCGAGAATCAGGATCGTGCTGAGGTCGTAAACTGATCCGAACGCGTTTCCCAGATACTTGTGCGCCAGATACGCCAGGGCGCGTCCGTTGGCTTCGCCTCCTTCACGGAATTTGCCGGGCTCGATGAGAAGCGTGCTCACAAAGCTGGTGGCGATCAGAAACACGCTCATGATCAGCGCCGCGGTTCGCAATAATTTGCGTGCGTTGCGGATGCGTCCCTCCAGATCCTCGCCGCTGATAAGAGGCATCACCGCCACCCCGGTCTCAAAGCCGGACAATCCGAGCGCGAGCTTCGGGAACAGGATCAGCGCGATTCCGAGCATGGCCAGCGGATCGCTGTGGCGCATCAGGAGAGCATGCTCCCAGTTGGGGAGCGCGTCCGGATGCAGCAGGATCTCGCGAATTCCCACGAACGTCACCACGGCATTCAGCATCAGATAGACGCCCACCAGCACCACCGCGGTCCCGATCGCCTCCTTGAAGCCTTTCAGGAAGATGGCGCCAAGGACCGCGAGCATGACGAGCGTGATCGCCATCTGGCTGTTCATCGCAGCCGGCGTAAAGGGATTGCGGGCCACGTGCGCTGCCGCGTCGGCCGCTGACAGCGTCATCGTGATCACGAAGTCGGTGGTCGCGAAGCCGAGCAGGATCAGGACGAATGTTTTTCCGCTCCACTCGGGAAAGAGATTTTCGAGCATCCCGATGCTGCCCTGGCCTCCGGGGCTCGCCCGCGCCACCCAGGAGTAGACCGGCAATGCGCCGAAGAGCGTCACCAGCACCAGCACCAGCGTGGCGAGGGGCGAGAGAAACCCCGCAGCGAGGAACGCGATGCCCGGCTGGTATCCGAGGGTAGAGAAATAATCCACCCCGGTCAGGCACATGACGCGCCACCACGCGTGACTCTGTTCGTGCTGACTTTCGGGAATGCGAATGTCGGCAAGAAGCCAGTTGGCGAATTTCACGAGCGGCCGGGCAAGAGCCCGCGGTTTGTCATCGGCTCAGTTGCTGTCGAAGCCTGGAGCAGGATCATACCCTGCGCGTCGACCGGCGCCCCTTCCCTCGTTGAACAAGGATCGTAGTACTGACAACGCATAAAAACCTATGCAACTCTGTCACTGACATTGTAGAGTTCCGGCACTTCCGGACTGTCGAAAGAAGGACTGCTTGAAGGATTTCCGCGAGTATTTGAAATGGATCGGCCCGGCGAGTCTGCTTCTCGCCGGGCTGCTGTTGGCGCGCGCCGCCGCGGCCGACTCCGACGTCGCCCCGAACTGGCAGGACACGACGCCCGCCGTGCCGGCTGCGCAGTGGAACGGGTGGTTTTTCAACTCCGGCTCCCAACCGTCTCCTGCACCGTCGGATCCTTCTCAGCCCTGGACCTCGGCGGAAAACATTGCGCTGATCAATTCCTGGCAGAGTCTCGCCGCCGAAGGTGATGAGGGCTGGAATGCTGAGAACTTACCCGTGCCGGAAGACACGGAGGCCGCTCCCTCGGCGCAGGACCCCGTCCTCGTGCCGGAACCGGTGACGTTCACGCTCGTCGGCTCCGGGCTCGCACTGCTGGCCGTTTATGCGTTCCGGCGCAGACGAGGTCTGCGTTGACCGGAGGCATACAGGGTCGATAATCTTTTTATCGAACAATATGTCCCGCTATGAAGGCCTCATCGATCCGGTTGTCATCGACTACATTCTGAACACGAGCGTCCGGGAATCGGATATCCTGGCGCGTCTGCGGCAGGAAACCGCCGATCACCCGAAGGCCAACTTCCAGATCCCGCCGGAGCAGGGGCAGCTCATGCGCGTTCTGTTGCGGATGACCGGCGCGCGGCGCGTCCTCGAAGTGGGCGTGTTCACCGGGTACAGTTCGCTCGTGATGGCGCTGGCGCTGCCGCCGGACGGCCGCATCGTGGCATGCGACATCAGCGATGAGTATACGCAGGTGGCCCGCCGTTACTGGGCCGAAGCAGGCGTTTCCGGCAAGATCGATCTGCGGATCGCTCCGGCGCAGGAGACACTCGACAAGATGATCGCGGCGGGAGAAGGCGGGTTCGACTTCGCTTTCATCGATGCCGACAAAACCGGCTACCCGGTCTACTACGAGCAATGCCTGAAGCTGATTCGACCGGGCGGGGTCATCGCGCTCGACAACATGCTCAGTCGCGGCCGCGTGATGAAGGCGGAACCGGAGACTCCGGATATTGCAGCCCTCAGCGGAATGAATCGGCTGATCCATGGCGACGAGCGGGTGGATGCGTTCCTGCTTCCGTTCGGAGACGGACTAACTCTCGCAGTGAAGCGCTGAGCCTGCCGGGTCTGTTTCGAATCGAACTCTTCACGCGCGGCGGCTCGGGTGGCAGGCGGCATGCGCCAAGCCTCGTCGGCTCTTTCGGTTGCAGGGCCGCCCTTGCTTCAGCTGCCACTGGTGTGTCCTGTACACATATCAGCGAAACATAATGCCGTATGGAATGACGAAAAACACACGTCCAGGAGGTACTGTCAACCTGGGATAGTGGTATCGGATACTCCTTCGGTTACTTGTCCCTTCGGAGACGAGCATTCAAAATTATGCTGTGGGCGGACCGGCGAGGCTTGTAGCGGGATTCGGCGCCGCATTCGCGCTCCTTCTGGGCATCGGCGTAGCCGCCATCCTGCAAACATTCCGATGGCAGGAGAGCGCCCGGGCCGTGGCCCACAGCAACGAAGTGATCGAGCGGCTCGAAGACCTCTCGTTCGAATCGAAAGATGTGGACGATGCCGCGCGGCAGTTTCTCGCCACGCCCGATCGCCGCACTCTGGCGCGTTGCCAGGATGCCCTCAACGGACTGGAAAAACACGAAAACCAGATCGCGGATCTCGTTTCCGATAACCCCACGCAGCGGAATCACCTCGCGCCCATCCGCCGCCTGATCGATCAGGACACCGCGGCGATTCTCCGGACGATCAACTCGTCCGCAACGCGAACCCGCGCGGCGAAGGACTCAAAGGCGGCTCTCGAAGCTCTCGAGAAGTCGGGATTTGGCGCGCAGTTTCGCGCGCTGATTCTTACGATGGAGTCCGAGGAGCGGCGTCTGTTGCGTTCGCGCATGGCGCAGCAAGAGCGCACGGCGGGGCTGAGCCGCATCCTGTTTGTCGCCGGATCGGCCGCCTCGCTCAGCCTCATCTTGCTCGGGGGCTGGAAAATGTGGGCCGATCAGAAGAAACGCGCGCGCATCGAACGCGCCCTCAGTGCAAAGGAGGAGCAATACCGGCGCGTGGTCGAACTTGCCGGTGATTTTATTTACCGCACCGATGCACAGGGCCGGTTCGTCTTCTGCAATCAGGCGGCTCTTTCGCTTCTTCACTTCAGTAAAGCGGAGGTGATCGGGCGATCGTATCTCAAGTTCATTCCCCAGGAAAAACGCCGCACGGTTGAGCGCTTTTATACCCGTCAATTCAGCCGCAGACAGCGGAGCACCTATTACGAATTTCCCATCGTCGACGGGCATGGCCATGTGCGCTGGGTTGGACAGAATGCGCAGTTGATCATCGAAGAGGGCAGGGTCGCGGGGTTTCAGGCCATCGCACGCGAGATCACGGAGCGGGTGGCTGCGGAACGCGAACTGCAGAAGAGCCGGAACTTCGTGGAACGGATCGCCGCCACGACACCCGGAATCCTGTACGTGTACGATCTGATCGAGCAACGCAACGTCTATAACAATCGCGAAGTCGTCACGGTTCTCGGATACAAGCCCGAGGAGATTCAGAAGATGACGAATGTCTGGGAGGGCCTGGTGCATCCTGACGATCGGGCGATGGTGCGGGCCCATTACGAATCGATGCGCCAGGCGCAGGATGGCGAGGTCCGCTGGCTGGAGTACCGCGCGCGCCATGCCGACGGACGCTGGGTCTGGCTTTCGGGGCGCGAAACGGCCTTCGAACGCGGCCCCGATGGTCTGGTGATACAGGTTGTCGGCATCTCGCAGGACATCACGGCGCGCAAGGCCGCGCAGGACCGCCTCACGTATCAGGCGAATTACGATGCGCTCACCGGGCTCTCCAACCGGCACTACTTCTGGACCAGTCTGCAATCCGCCTTGCGGCGGGGAAGCCTCGCGCAATCCCGCACCGCTGTCTGCCTGTTCGACATTGATTTCTTCAAGGACATCAATGACCGTTTCGGGCACGCCGCGGGCGATGAGGTGCTCGAGGCGGTCGGGAACATTGTGCGCGCGGAGCTGCGGTCGACCGATGTGGCCGGCAGGCTCGGAGGAGACGAATTCTGCATCGCCCTGCCCGGCACGGACCGCAACGAATGCGCCCGCGTGGCCGAGCGCATCCGGGCACGACTCGGAACCCTGGCTTTCGGCATGGCGGCGGGATCGCCGTTTTCGGTCACAGCGACGTTCGGCGTGGCCGAATCCGAGCCCGACGGCGATGCAAAAACTTTGATGGAAGCGGCCGATCAGGCTCTCTACCGCGCGAAATCGGCGGGACGGAACCGCGTGATCGTCAACGCCTGAGAGCTGCTTTTGCGCGTGCAACGTTTCTCGGATCCGGTCGCGAAAGAAGCCCTTCCTGCGATATATTGGGCCTCACCGGGAGGGGTTTCATGATTTTCGCGTTGCCGCGAAACGTGCAGCGCGCGGGGGTGCTGGCGGCGTGTTTCATTGTGATTGCCGCGGCGCAGATTCCGCGTACCGCGCCGTCGCCGCGGCTGCCGCCCGATACGCCCGTGCCGCTGGTCGCCGGAGTGGGTAATTTCAGCCATATCGTATTCAATCTGGAAAAATCCATCGAATTTTATCGCGATCTGCTCGGACTCGATCTCCCGGCTCCTCCGGCTCCGTTTTCGCCCAATCCCGCCATCATGAAGCTGGGCGACACGATCGGGGCCCGGTCCCGGGTCGCGGTCCTGAAGATCCCGGGCTCGGTCATGGGCCTTGAGCTCATCGAGTACAAAGACATCGACCGAAAGCCGGCAAACCCGCGCTTTCAGGATCCGGGCGCGGGCAATCTCGCTCTGCTTGTCAAAAACATCAAGGCTGTCGCCGCCCGTCTGAAGAAGGCTCATGCCCGCGTGCTCACCATGGCAGGCAGCCCGGTCGATATTCAGGGCGGGGAGAAGGCTTTCTTTGTGCAGGACCCCGATGGTTTCATCGTCGAACTGACGCAACCTGTACCTCTGCCTGCGGCCGCGGCCAACACGCCCCGCAATCTCTTCGGCGCCAGCGTCGAGATCACCGTTGCGGATATGAGCCGGACTGTGGGGTTCTATCGCGATCTGCTCGGATTCCCGCTCCGCGTGGGCGAATCATTCAACAGGAGCAAGCTGATGGCGGAGACGGCTGGGACGCCGGGCGCCCGGTTCCGGCAAAGCTCGGGCATAATCCCGGGCTCGGCGACGCGCCTTACCTTCATCGAATTCAAAGACATCGATCGCAAACCTCTCCACGCGCGAGTTCAGGACCCCGGAGCCGCCATTCTCCAGTTACGAGTGCGGGATGTGGACGATGCCGTAAAGAAGCTCAAAGCCGGCGGTGCGACTGTTATATCGACCGGCGGCGTGCCGGTGTCTCTGGGGAACCGGCGTCTCGCAATCGTGCGCGACCCCGATAATCTCTTTTTGGAATTGCTGCCGGCGCGGTAGGGGAGGAAAGACATGATGTTGATCAACCGAAGACAATTCGGCGCTCTTGCCCTGACGCTCGCGGGGCCGGCCAGAAGAATTCTCGCCGCGCCTTCGATCGAGGACACGCTGCACAAGAGCATGACGCGGCGGAAGATCCCCAACGTGGTGGCGATGGTCGCGACGCCGCACAAAATCACCTTCACCGCCGCCTTCGGCAAGCGCGATTCCGCGTCGGACATCGACGTCAAACCGGATTCCATGTTCGCGATTGCATCGATGACCAAAGCGGTCACAGCGGCCGCCGCCTTGCAGCTTGTGGAACAGGACCGGGTGCATCTGCACGCGCCGGTCTCGAAGTATCTCCCCGAACTGGACAAGCTGCTCGTGCTGACCGGCTTCGACGGCGCGGGGCAGCCTGTGCTGCGGCCGGCGAAGAAACGGGTCACCCTGCACCATCTGCTGACGCACACTTCCGGGCTGGCCTATGACACCTGGGACCGGAACATGCTGAAATACAATGCGGAGCGCGTCGGCCTCACCGTCCCCACGGTCGCCCCCGTGACGCCCCTGATCTTCGAACCCGGCGCTCGCTGGCAGTATGGAACGAGCATGGACTGGGCCGGGCGGCTGGTCGAAACCATCAGCGGACTCACACTTGAGCAGTATTTCCAGCGTAATATTCTGCAGCCGCTCGGGATGAAGGATACGACCTTTATCTTCCCGCCGGATAAGTTCGATCGCCTCGTTGCTTCCTGCCGCCGCCAGCCCGACGGGTCGCTGAAAGAGGATCCGCGAACGGTTCCGGCAGCGCCGAAGGAGTACAACGGCGGAGGCGGACTGTACTCCACCGCCCCGGACTATGTGCGATTCATGCAAATGATTCTGAACAAGGGGCAAGGCCCGAACAGCCGGATCCTGCAGGCGAAGACCGTCGCGATGATGACGACGAATCAGATCGGCGAAATCAGCGCGGGCAAGCTGAAGACTGTTAGTCCGGACATCTCGAGCGACGTCGATTTCCACCCCGGCGCAAAGGACGGATTTACTTATGGATTCCTGATTAACAGGACCCCCTATGCGGGTGGCCGGTCCGCCGGCAGCCTTGCCTGGGGAGGTGTGGAAAACACGTATTACTGGATCGATCCCCGGCGTTCACTGTGCGCGGTGGTGATGATGCAGTTTTTCCCGTTCGCCGATTCGCAGGCAGTAGGATTGCTGGGCGATTTCGAACGGGCCGTCTATGCGGCGTGACGTGCGCATGCCGCGCGTTGAAATTCCGGGAAGGATTCCCGGCGGCGGCGCGTCTACTCAGGAGTAGAGCGTAACCGGCCGGATGGTGCTGCAGGACACCGAGAAGGAACTGATCGAACGATGCCAGCGCGCAGAGCCGGACGCCTTCCGCGCTCTGTTTGAAAAGTACAAGGATATGGTGTATTCGGTGGCCCTGCGCTACAGCGGCGATCCGTCTGTGGCACAGGACATTGCGCAGGATACCTTCCTGAAACTCTTCTCGACGATCGGAAGTTTTCGCGGGGACGCGAATTTCGATTCCTGGCTTTATCGCCTGGTCGTGAACAGTTGCTTCGATCTGAAGCGCAGGACCCGCCGCCTGACGCCGCTGCTGGATGAGGTGCTGTCGGTTCTCCGCACGCCGGACGTGAGCGCGCTCGACCAGGTGCTGCGTTCGGAAATGAGCGCGAATGTGCGTGCCGTGGTGGAGAGCCTCGCGCCCGACCAGCGCATGGTCGTGGTTCTCCGATATACGCAGGGCCTCTCCTACGACGAGATTGCCGCTATTCTGGGATGCGCGCCGGGAACCATTGCGTCGCGGCTGAACCGGGCCCACAAGGTGCTCGCGCGCCGCCTTTCACGCCTTGCGGGAACAAGGAGAATCAACAATGCCTGACTTCAAGTGGCTGGAGCGGGAACTGTACCGCCAACTGGCGCCCGTGAAAGCGCCGGAATCGTTATGGCATCGCATCAACAGCGCGCGACCGCTGCCGGAGGATCGCGTTTCCTTCCGCTGGATGCTCTGGCCGGTTGCGGCAGCGATGGTAGCGCTGGTCTCCGCGTCAATTGCTGGCAATCTGCACAACCCCGGGATGCATAAGAACGTTGCGCCGATCCGCGAGCAGGAACTATTGACCCTTGCGCGAAATTCAACGGGGGGAAATTTAGCCCGCGAAGGATACAACTTTCAGTCGGACAGTATGCAGGCGACCCGCGCCTGGCTGAAGTCGGCGGCGAATATCGACATCGACCTCCCGTCAGTGCAACCGGCCCCCGATTCCGGGGCAGTGCAACTGATGGGGGTGCGTCTCATCCACCTCCGGGGCCTGCCCGTGGCCGCGGTCCGCTATCGCGTGGGCGATGAAATTGCCACACTTTTTGTATCCAGGCGGCAAGGCGGACCGGGCGGGAACTCCGAGGCTCCGAAACATCTGTTTTCGCAAGTGAAAACCGCCGGTGATGAGCGGCTGTTCTCCTGGAACATGGGGAACCAGACGTATACGATCGCGTTCACCGGCGCCCGCGACTCGCACGGCGCGTGCCTCCTGTGCCATGCGAGCACACGAGGCTAGACAGGACGCTGCCGGGCGGATTTCCGTCTATGCCTGAAGCTGCACCTGCTCCGGGCGCGAGCGCACAATCTGCGTTCGGTCGCGCAGATAGCTGAAAAACTCGCCGCCTTCGCGCAGGCGGCGAACGAGCATCTGGCGATCGGTCGCCATCTCCCGCAGGAAGCGCAAAATCGGTCGGTGGCGGAAATAGAAGCGCCGGTACATACGTTCGACAGCATCTTCAATTTCGTCCGGCGACAGGTGGTCGTAGCGCAGTGTCGAAACCTGAATGCCATTGCCGGAGAGCTGGAGCGCGCTGCTGTCGATCCAGCCATTGGCCGTCGCCTGTTTATAAAGCTCCGTGCCCGGATAGGGTGCGGCGATGGAAACCTGAATCGAGAAGGGATCGATCTCTTCTGCGAACCGGATGGTTTCCTCGATCGTTTCCTGCGTCTCGATCGGCAGGCCGATCATGAAAGTGCCATGGACGCGGATGCCCAGCTTGCGGCAGTTCCGCATGAATTCTCTGGCGGTGTCCAGCACCAGGCCTTTTTTCGTGCGGTTCAGAATCTGCTGGTTGCCGGATTCGAAGCCTACGAGAAGCAGCCGCAGCCCGTTATCCCGCAACTGCTTGAGCGTTTCATAGTCCAGATGCGCCCGGGCGTTGCATGACCACGTCAGCTTCAGCTTCTTCATGCCTTTCGCGATCTCGACGGCGCGGGGTTTGTCGATGGTGAAGGTGTCGTCGTCGAACATCCACTCGCGCACGCGATCCCCGAAAAGCTCCTTGCCCAGCTCCATCTCCTTGATCACCGCGGCCGGCGACTTTGTGCGGTAGGCGTGACCGCCGATAGTCTGCGGCCAGAGGCAGAACGTGCATTTCGCGGGGCAGCCGCGGCCGGTGTAAAAGGAGATGTAGGGATGCTGGAGATAGCCAATGAAGTATTTTTCGATCTCCAGATCGCGGTGATAGACGGGGAGGACGCTCGGCATCGAGTCCCAGTCGTGGATCAACTCGCGCTCCGCATTGTGGTGGATCTTTCCGTCGGCGTCACGCCAGCTCAGGCCTTTGATCTCGGCCCATGGCTTGTTTTGGGCAACCTCAAGACAGGTGTAGTCGAATTCGTTGCGGCAGACGAAGTCGATCACGGGCGCGCCTTTGAGCGTTTCACTCGGGAGGATCGCGACATGGGCCCCGATCAGACCGACCCGAGCGTGTGGATTCTTCGCCTTGATGGCCTCGGCGCACTGAACATCGTTTTTCAGCGAGGGCGTGCTGGTGTGAAGAATGAACAGCTCGTAATCGTTGGCAATCGCAAGAACGTCTGCCATGGTCTGGCGGTGGGGAGCCGCGTCCATCAGCTTGCTTCCGGGAACCAGAGCGGCGGGCTGTGCCAGCCATGTCGGAAACCAGTAGGAGGTAATTTCTCGTTTCGCCTGGTATCGGGCACCGGCTCCTCCGTCGAATCCATCGAACGAAGGCGGGCTGAGAAAGAGCGTTTTTTTCACGAGCTTGTTCTCCCTGACTGCGGCGCGGGCCGCATCGTTTTCATTTGTATGACCCCGAATGGATTTATTTTGACACCACCCTCTGTGCGGCGGCGAGGCCGGCACGGACCGAGCGCGCCGCGCAGCCGCGCTGCCTGGCGAAAATCGCCCCGCCAGCCGTCCTGAAGGGACCTCAAACGGCCGGCTCCCGGCTCTTATGGCCGTTGAGGTGCGCCGGAGCGTCCGAGCCGGAACATCTCGAAGACGGGCCTTCCGTTACTGTCGCGTACGAGGCGTTCGATGTGCTCGACATAGCCCTGTTTTTCCGCGGCTCTGCGGAAACGGCCGTTGAAGCCCGGGGTAACCTGTTTGTCCTCGGTGTGCTGGATAAACAGGAATTGCGGCGAACCGGCGAGCCGCTCGATTTCGGCAGCTCCGGCATCGGGATTGACGACAAAGAGCCGCAGCCGGCCCTTGTGGAAGGTCGCGAGTCCGTTGAGACAGCCCCAATCCACCAGACCGATCCAGCCGGCGGTTCTTTCGTCGATGGAATCGGAGAGGGGGTAGATGGCATCGGTCCAACTGCCGGCTCCGCCTTTCAGGGCGAATTCCTTCAGATATTCGTTGGTTGTCAGGATGTTGCCCAGTATCAGGAGCGCAACGCCACCCGCCACGGCCGGCCGGCCAAACCGGGGAATCCGGTCCGCGACGCGAGCGAATGCAACGCCGAGAAAAGCGGCGGGGAACGGCCAGAGCAGAACGACATGGTGGGCGCTCATTCCCGCCCCTTTCGTCAGCGCCATCTGCACCCACGTGACGGCTACGGTGATGAGCAGAAAGAGCAGGAGCCGCCGGGACGGGGTTCGCCACAGAAAAATCAGGCAGAGCAGAGCTGCGATCCAGGCTCCATCCATCCAGTTGGCGCGATGGTTACCCGGGATGCGGGAGATCGCGACAGCGGTGCGTTCGATCCAGGTATGGGCGGTGTGTGGATAAGGCCCGGAGTCCTTCGGCACGATGTAAATAAACAGGGCCGAGCCATTCACCGTCAGGTGAAGCTCGGAAAGCTTCATTCCGAATTCGCCGGTCGTGAGCTTCGCATTGGCGGTGGCGGTCTCGCCGCGCCTCTCGAAGTTGTAGACCACAAGAGGCAGCATCCCGAGGAGGAATGCCGCCAGCGCGGTGGCGGCGCTGAGCGCCCGGACCCTCCGGAACACCTCCTTGCGGTAAATCAGCGACGCGGCGGTTCCCAGACCGATGAGGGGCCAGATCAAGATGGCTTTGTCCCACATTCCCAGACCCCACAAAAAAAAGCCGAGGGCCAGCGGGACCGGCGACCGTGCCGCAATCCATCGTTGAACGAGCACCAGGCCGCCCATCAGCAGCAGATGCTGGATCGCCACCGGTCCCCAGTCGAAAACGCCGGTGAGCAGGAACATCGAATTGGTGGCCAGCAGTGCGGTGGCAACGATCGCCGCGCGCGCACTGGCAATCCGGCGAACCCAGATCCAGGACAGCCAGACCGTCGCTGTGCCCATGACCAGGACTGGAACACGCACCGACCAGGGATTCGGCTCGAAGAGCCGGAACAAGCCGGCAT
>CAZXCO010000656.1:0-6920 GCA_964639095.1 uncultured Solibacteraceae bacterium | reverse complement strand
AAGCGGTCGCGGGCTGACGGGCGGCGACGCGGCGGCTCAGGAGCGCATACAGGCCGAACAGGGCCCCCGAATAGAGCAGATCGCCGGCCAGTGTGCGTCCCCAGAAGGGCAGCGCGAGGGTGTAGCAGGTCAGAAGGCCATTCAGATCCGCCGAATAGATCGGGCTATGCTGGATCGCCGCAGTGGCCCACAGCGCGAAATTGGTGATCAGGAAAAACTGTAGGCTGCAGATAAAGGCCGCGGCGCCGACGCGGACAGCCGTTACGTTCCGAAGCAGGCGGCGGCCAATCCAGACATTGACGAGGAAGGAGGCATAAATCACCGGCGAGCCCCAGGTATAGCCGCTGTGGGCGCCGCCCGCATGCCCCACGATCGGATCGGTCGCGACCATCACGGCAAGCGGCAGCAGGTAAGCCCAGATTCCGGATATCCGCGATCCCGCAAAGAGACACGAGCCGCCAAGCGGCGTGACGTTGGGCGCGTGGGGCACGAGACGCCCAAGTGCGCTGAGCAGCGTGAGTCCGAAAGTGAGCGGCCGGGACTGTGGTGTCTGCATAGATGTGTCTCCTATAGTAGCGCCTGGGGTGGGGACTGGGACGAGGCTTCGTTGGGCTCCCATATGGTTTCGGGAGCGCTGAGCCGGCGGCTCGCCCAGCGGCTCCAGACGAAAAGCGCGTCGCCCAGCCGGTTGAGATATTTGAGGATCGCCTCGTCCACCTCCGCGGTCGCCGCGAGCGCCACGCACACGCGTTCGGCGCGCCGGCAAACGGTCCGGCAGATGTGCAGCTCGGCGTTGAGCCGGCAGCCGCCGGGCAGCACAAACGAACGCAGGGGCGGGAGCGATTCGTTCATCCGGTCGATTTCGCGTTCGAGCGTCTCGCTCTCGGCGGCGGTGATGCGGGCCTGATTGGGGTGAACGTCTTCCGGAAGCGTCGCCAGAATCGAGCCGAGATTGAACAGCTCATGCTGCACGCGCCGCAGAATGGCGTCAAGTTCCGGCAGTTCGCGCGCCGACTCGCGGGCCAGGCCGATGAAACTGTTCAGTTCGTCGACCGTGCCGTAGGCTTCGATCCGGAGGTCGTTCTTGGGAACGCGCTGGCCACCGGCCAGACTGGTCTGGCCGCTGTCGCCCCGCCGCGTATAAACGCGATTGATGGCCATCCGCGGTTCGTCAAAAGCGTGCATACCCTTATTCTCCTGCCTGGAAAAACAGGCGGCGCGAGCGAATCACCGCGACCGCGCCAGGCTCCACTTGATTCCCGCGACCACGTTCAGCAAAGGGGCCGGAAATCCAAGGATCTCTTCATACCGCCTGTCGAGCGCATTGTGAAGATTGGCATAAGCCGTCAGATTGTTCCGCACCCGGTAGTTCACGTTGATGCCGACGTTCGTGTATCCGGGGTTCACGAAGAGCCCGCCGGAAGCCCCCAGACTGGGTTCGACGTCGAGGGAATTGCCGCGAGTGTAGCCGTAAATATTGACGTCCATGCGCCCATAACGGGTTGTCGCCACGAGCGAACCGGACTGCCTTGGGCGGCGCAGCAGAGGCTGTCCGGGATAGAAAAACTGCTGTACGAGCCCCGCGCCGCCATCCAGCGAAAGCACTTCGCTCTCGAGCCACGTGTAGTTGGCGTCGAGCGAAATCCAGGGCGTGGGGCGGAGATGTCCGCTCAGCTCCACGCCCTCGGCCAGCGCATTCGCGACGTTGTCGGTCTGGAATTGAGAAAGAACGGAGAGTGAGCCGCCGAGCCCGACGATCAGGTCTTTGTAGCGGTTATGGAACCACGTTGCATCCAGTGAGGCGCGTCCGTTCAGAACCTGTTCCTCGATGCCGATGTCATAACTCTCGGTGCGCTCGGGACGCAGCGCCGGGTTGTCGGTGAATGCGAGGTCCGAACCACCGGGAGGACGAATCCCGGTTCCCCACGACGCATGCAGCCGGGCGCCGCCCTGCAACATCCAGGCCAGGGAAACCTTCGGATTCAGTTTCGTGTAAGTGCGGGCCGGAAATTCCGGGCGCGTTCCGAAGTTCACCAGAAAAGCGGGCACGTCGGGCATCCGGTAGATCTCCTCCCGCAGACCGGCATTGATGAATAACCGCCGGAACAGAGAGAAATGGTTGTCCAGATAGACGCCTTCGTTGTCGCGGCGCAGGGGGAAGTTGCGCAGGCTGTTGTCGGTGACATAGGTGTTCTTCATCTCCTCGCGCGTGAAGACGAAGCCGCCCGCGAGCGTCCAGGAGGAAGCGACGCGCCAGGTTTCGCGGGCTTCGGCATAGCCCCGGATGTCCTTGTTGAAGCTGTTGCCGAACGGGCTGATGTAGAAGCTGTTGTTGAGAAAGAAGCCGCCGGTCAGATCCTGCCGGAAATGGTCGGTGAAGTCGTTCTGATAGTGAAAACCGTAAGTTGACGTATTGTTCTTTTCGCGGCTGATGAGGTCGAGCCCGGGAAAATCGCCCTTCGGGTCGGAGCCGTACGGGCCCGGCTCGCCCACTTCGTTCGAATTGAAATTGCCGAAGGCGAAGAGGCTGCTGGTGAACCAGCGATGCTCGGCCGAAAGGAATACGTTGTCGTTGCGGTAATCGGAATTCGCTACGGGTCCGTTATCGAGAAGGCTCGAAGCGGAAGCGGCAACGCCCCAGCCGTGTGCAAGGCCCGAGCCGCTGATTGCAAAGCGGTTCTCATCGTGCGTGCCGCCCTCGGCGACGATGTCGAGCGCGGGCCCGTTATCAGGCGAGCGGGTGACGAAGTTGATGGCGCTGCCGATCGCGTAAGAGCCGTAGATCGCCGACTGCGGGCCGCGGGCCACGTCGATTTCTGAAATGAAATCGGAAGGGATCTGCGAGAAATCGAAGAGGCCGCCAAAATTAAAGCTGTTGATCGGGATGCCGTTGAGCTGCACGAGGTTGTACGTGGATTCGCCGCCGCGGACGAACAGGTCGGCGACCGAGCCGCGCGCGCCGTTCTGCGAGATCACCATGCCTGGCAGTTCGCGCAGCAGATCGACCGTCTGCGCTTCGTTGCGCTCGCGAATTTCCCGGCTGCCGATCACGCTGGCGCTCGTACCCTGCTGGCTGGCCGGGACGTCGATCGCCGTTCCGGTGACCCGAATGGAATCGGATTGAGTCGCCAGAGGCAACTGGATGCTGGACGCGCCGGCCGCCACCGTGACCATTTGAAAACCGGGCGCTGTAACTCGGAGCCGATAGTTTTCATACAGGGGCGAAACATTGAAATCGAAGTGACCCCGGTCGTCTGTGATTTGTACGACGATGACGCCTACATCGTTGAACGCCGCCACCTGGGCGCCGGCGATCGGCATGCGGGAGGGGTCGTAAACGGTTCCCTGGATCTCCGCTGCCGAAAGCATGGCGGGCGCGGACAGCAGCGCGAGTGAAGACGCAAAAATCGCCTTCACCGCAAAAATGAGCGGCGTCTGAATTTTCATATCAGGCAGCCCGGAGCTGCCGGCCTTTCCGCCTCGGCATTGTTTCCGGCGTACCCCGGAATCACGCGGGCCGGTCTCCTGACTCGCGCGTCATCAGAAACGGCTCGCCTTCCCATCCGCGGGGGGACAGTGGCATCTGAGCGTTCCTCGGCGCTTACAGTGGCTGGGCCGTGCCGGATTTTCACCGGCTTCCCGATACTGCGCCTGCGTGCAACTGAAGCACCTTCAGATTAACAGAAGACGATCCGGCGAAAGATGGCGTGCAATTACGGGCGGATGCCGCGATTCAGATTTCGCTTCCCCTGCCCGTCCGCACCTTGAAAATCTTGATGCCGATGGAGTAGCGCTTCATTTTTTCCTCTGTGCGACAGTACCGGACCTTACCGAATACTTTGAATTCGTCGTCCAGTTCGATCAACACAATTCTTCCCGCCGGAAGTGGAGTTTGAGACGAAATACCGAGCCCCGTTTTTGAAATATTCAAAAGATGAATTGGAATCCGATATTGCTCTTCATCGCTCAGGAGGGCGGGGGATTCCTGTGCGTCGATTCGCACTTCCTCCCGCCGGTCGATGGATGCGACGCGCCGGTCCGGAACCGGCTGAGCCCCAAGGAAACTGCCGATCATCTGAGCCGCAATCGCCTCTACTCCCGAGTCCGTTGCGTCCGCCGGCGTTCCGCTTTCCTCGAGGCCCGATTCCAGCGCTTTGAGATCGTCCAGAACGCGGCGGCGGCTCAGATCCACGCCTTCGAGATCCTCCGGAACGGTTTTTGTCAGAACGAAATCGTAAAAGCGGTGCAGCGCCGCCCTGTAAGCGGCCTCGCTGGCCAGCGTCATCCGCGCCGCGCCGGCCGCCCCGCAGTACTCGATCGGCTCGAAACCGGCCGGATCCAGAGTCCGGACTGCGTTCCTGTGTTCCTTCCGCGCCTTCAGCATTCTGAACAAAAGATACGATTCAATCAATTGATATTGGCGCGTATTCATATGGATGATTTCAAATATTATGAGTACGATTATGTACTCTATATGTTTTAATTATTTATCATATCAGTATCGGACTTCACACATTTCAGTTTTTGTATGTGTTCCATGGAACATTGCGATCCGAGGACGCGCCCTTGGCGGCGCGGATGCGGGACGGGCTTTTTTCAGCGGGAAGCGCCGAAAAGATAGAGTTCCAGCCCGCCGATAATCCCGCGTTTGGGCATATCGACGAGCGGAATGTCCTGATAAATAGTGTTCGTGATGTTGGTGAGCTGCAGGAAAGGCCGGACGCGGCCGGTTGCGTAACCTGCCGAGGCATCCCAGACCGCATACGGGGTGCGGGCCACGCGGTTGACAACGCCGACACGCGTCCGCGCAATCACTTTTTTCGCCACGGTGCCGCGCCATTCGACCGCCGCTTCCTGCACAGGGTAGTTGAATGTGTATTTGCTGACCAGAATATCGGGCGACACATTCAGCCCGTGGAGCGCGCTGAAGCTGGCCGAAAAGCGCTGGCCGGCGCGGGGCTCATATACGGCTGAAGCCTCCATCCCCGTGAAATGCAGCTTGTTGAAGTTCATCGACTGATACAGAAGAGGGCTGTCCGAGACCTGCACGAAGTCGATCACGTTCGTGTCGCGCCGCTGAAACACTGTCAGTGAAGCGTGAAGGTCCGGCCGGAAATACGCGTCCGCACCGGCTTCATAGCTGGTGGCGCTCTCGGGCTTCAAATTGGGATTGCCGACATTCGCAGGATCGTGATAGTAGAGATCGGTAAAGCTGGGAAGCCTGAAGGCCCGGCTCGCCGCGGCGCGGAGCTTGAACCGGGCGGAAAGCCATGCAGCGCCGCTGATCGAGGGACTCGTCGCCACCGCGTGCGCGCCGTAGACCTCCTCGCGAATTCCGGCCGAGAGAGAGTAGCGGCGGACTGAGCGCAGGTCATAAAACACGTACCCGCTGCCGCGCGCACGGCTGTGATCTCCCAGATTCGTGCTCTCGATGGATTCGGCCAGCCCCTCGACGCCATAACTGAGGACGCCGTGCAGCGGAAGATTATCGTGGCGCCGGAGGCTGCCCTGCCAGCTCTGATCGGTGTGCCAGTTGGTATAGAACGACGGATTGTCGCGGATGTAAACGTAGAGATCGGTGTGCTTCCGGTAAGCGAAATCAGCTTCGGTTTTATGGCCGAGATCCTGATGTCCGGAAGCGAACCAGGTCTTCGTGCGCTCCCACTGGGGCTCGGGGGAGTCGTAGAAATTGTTGGCCCCGAAAGGCCGGTCGCTGTAGGCGAAGAGCAGGGTGGTGGCCCCGAGGCGCGATTTGAGGGCGGTTTGAGAACTGACCGCAAGGTTGCGATAGTCGCGATCGGGCTCGAAGCCGCTGGAGAAATCCCGTGCGAAAGCGAACTCCTGTTGCCACCAGGCGTGGCCGAACGAGGTCACCGCGTGCTGCTCGTTGACGCCGAAGTTTCCCGCGCCCGCGAGGATCTTGAATTCGCCGGGATCGAGCGGCTCGGTCCGCACGTTGACGACGCCGCCGATCGCATCCGATCCGTAGAGGGTCGAGCCGGAGCCTTTCAAGACTTCGACAGCCGAGAGCATCTCGATGGGAACCGGAAGATCCAGATTGAAATGGCCCGTCTGGACGTCATTGACACGGAGCCCGTTGAGCAGGACGAGCGTCTGGCCGAACGTTGCGCCGCGAATGGAGAGATCGCCCTGCAGCGCGCCTCCGGAACGCTGCTGCAGGTCAAGCGCCCCGTCAAGATCGAGGAGATCGAACCAGGAATTGAACAGCTCACGCTGTTTTTCGGGCAGGCGGACAACGCTCACGTCGCGATCGGCCTCAGCCAGCGGGAGCGGTTCGGCTGTGCCCGTCACAACAATGCTTTCCCGCTGCGGCGGGGCCTGTTGGGCGGAAGGCGGCGGCGCCTGTTGGGCGAAAGACAGAACGGCGCTGAAAACGGCGCTGGTGGCCGCGGCGGTCCAGATTCTCATCGGATCTTTCACCGTACCATTCGAAGCGAAGCTGACCGGCCGGTAGTCCGCTGAATCTGTGTGGCTGGTTGTCGCCGTTCTTTCCCGGCTTCAGGAATGGACAGCCGCCGAAGCCGCGGCGTCGAAATCATCCCGACTACGACGGCAAAAGCCGCATAGCCCCCGCGAGTAGCAGTGATGCCGAGTTTCTTCCGGAGGATGTCCGGCCTGCGACTCTGCCGAGTCGGGCGCATCCGTGTGTGAATTCAATGTAACGCAAAGCCCCGGAAATCTGCGCACCCGCCTTCGGAGCCCTCCGCAAAAGAGCTTCGAGGATCTTTGACAGCGCATCCCGGAACCAGGCGCAGCCGTCCCCGGAATCGCGCCGGGCGCCGGAAATGCGCGCTGTATATTGCGAGAGTGGCGTGTCTGGTCGATCTCTGGACAGTTTCGCTTCTGGACGGTCCGGCCGACTGCCTTTCGCCCGATGAAGTCGCGCGCGCGAACCGGTT
>CAZXCO010000655.1:0-2772 GCA_964639095.1 uncultured Solibacteraceae bacterium | reverse complement strand
CGGGCCGCTCTTCCGACTCTTCCACGAGGCCGGCCGCCAGCATTCGTTTCAGGCATCCATACAAAGTGCCCGGGCCGAGTTGGAGCGCGTCATTCGTCTGCCAGGCCACGTCCCGCATGATCCCGTAGCCATGGCGCTCTTCATCGACAAGCGCGAGCAGAATATGGAATACGGACGGGGTAAGCGGCAGAAGTTCCTCAGGTTTCGCCATATATATCCGCTACGGATATATTAGAGCACTGCCTTGTGTCTGTCAATCAGCGCGCGGGTTCCATATGCTGCGCCTTATATGCCGACGCGGCAGCCGGCGACGAAAGGTATTCGAGCAGCGACCGGGCGGCGGCCGGGTTCTTCGCGTGCGCGGATACAAAGCCCACGAGCGTCGTCGGAGTCGAGATTTCCCGCGGCAGCGGTCCCACGATCTCAATGCCGGGCTCCGTCATTTCGCTGAGGAACGTCAGGCCGATTTCGACTTCGCCCCGCGCCGTCATGGCCATCGCGGCCGCACCGCCCTGCGCCCGGATGAGCTTCGGCTCCACCTGCGCGGAGATGCCGAGTTTGCGCAGCGTCGCATCGAAACTCACGCCGGCTGCCGCGCCACGCGCCGGGCTCGGATAGGCAATCGATCTCGCGGCCAGCAGCGTCCGTTTCACCGCAGCCGGCGACGAAATGTCGGGTTTCGGCGTCCCCTTGCGGACCGCAACGCCCACTGCAACGCTCGCCAGAGTCCTCGCGCTGCCGGCCACCACATTTCCCGAAGCGATTACTTCCGGATAGGGAGGCTGCACGATCGGAACGTCGAACGCCTCGCCGCGCGTGACCTGCGCTTTGGTTCCGAGCCCGGAGCCGAACGTCGCTTTGACCTTTCTGCCAGCCGTTCGCTCGAAGCCGGGAATGAGTTGCTCGATGGCCGCCCGGATGCCGCCGGGAGCGATGAGCGTAATCTCATCCGTCTGCGCACGAACGGCCGGCAGGCTGCCCATCGCAAGGGCGAGGAGCAGGCATCCGGAAACGTACTTCAGAGTGTCCAGACGTCGCATGCCGGTCCGATTCTCGATCCGCTCGGTCAATTCTACCCGCCCGGTCGACGTGCGGCAACCAGGCTCACCAGACGGGACGAAGGTCCTGATGGCCGCGTTCCCGGTACATGCGCTTGTTCGCCTTATGGATTGCCTTCCACCGTTGTTTTTCCGCTCGCCGGAGCTTTCGGATCCGATTCGAGCGGCGGCGCTTCCTTCATGCGGGTTTTAGTATTTTCCTCCCCGTTTAGCTGTTCATCGCCATCCGCCTTTTTTGTTCCTTATACACACACACGACACTAAATTTACTTTTACCTGCCGCTTTCGAGTGCTACGTTTCTAAACGCTTTCCTGGCGCGGACAAATAACCGCGACACGTTTTCTGCGGAGTCAACAGAAAGGAATGCGGCATGACTACCAACGCTCCTGTAGCCCAAACGCCAGGAAACCTCCGGCGTGGGGGATTTCTCCTGGTTGCAACACTTATTCTCGCTTCGACAGTCGCTGGCCAGGGAGCGGGACCCGCTTCGGGCGTCCTGGCGTCATGGCAGAACGCTCAGTTCGGAATGTTTATCCATTTTGGGTTGTATGCGATTCCAGCCGGTACCTGGAACAACATATATTATCCGAATACAAGCGAATGGATCAGAGCGGTTGCCGGGATTCCGATCGGGCAGTATACAGCCCTGGCTTACGACTTTGACCCGGAACAGTTCAACGCGAGGTCCTGGGTGAGTCTTGCCAGGTCAGCCGGAATGAAATATGTGGTTTTCACGGCCAAACATCACGATGGCTTCAGTATGTGGGATTCCAAATATACGAATTTCTCTCTGGCCATAACTCCATTCAAACAGCGTGACATCATGAAGGAACTTTCGCAGGAGTGCGCCAGACAGGGAATAAAATTCGGAATTTATTATTCCATCATCGACTGGAACACGGCCGCTGGCTACTTTTCACCGAATCCGAGTCCTCCAACGTGCGACAGCCTGCCCCAGGGCTCCACTTGCCCGCCTGGCGCAGATCTGACATTTGCGATCTTTAAAGACAAAAGCGGGTATATCTCTTTTATGAAAGCTCAGCTCAAGGAGCTGATCGATAACTACAACCCGGCGATCCTCTGGTTCGACGGAAACTGGATTCCAGAGGTCAGAAATGGAGACGGCGAGGCGGTGAAGGGCACTGGCTGGGAGGATGAGGACGCCAAAGACCTTTCCGACTACGTTCACTCTCTCAAGCCGGACATCATTGTGAACAGCCGTATTTCAGGCCCGAACGTTGCGATCGGCGACTACATGGAGATGGGTGACCGCCAGATACCCGGAACGTCGCCGATGACGTACTGGGAAACACCCATGACAATAAACAATAACTGGGGATACAATGCGCTCGACGACAACTGGAAGACCTCTCAGACGTTAATTGAATATCTGACCGATATTGAATCCAAAGGCGGTAACCTTCTGCTGAATGTAGGGCCCACCGCGCAGGGCGTTATTCCGGCGCCGAGCGTAAGTCGACTGGAGATGGTCGGTACCTGGCTGACGGGCCCCGGCCTCATTCAGAGTCACGGCCCCCTCCTCGGGACTCAGGGTAACTTCGAAGCAGTTGTCAGGGACCGCAGGAGACTGTGTCACTACTTTCGCGATAATGATCTCGCTCCCGACTATCCCTGGTCCTCCAATCCGACTGCCTGCTTTGGAAGCAGGGTAACCTCGGCGCCTGCACTGATTGAAAGCAACCTGGGAAGCAA
>CAZXCO010000654.1:0-4927 GCA_964639095.1 uncultured Solibacteraceae bacterium | reverse complement strand
GCCCTTTTCCGCCATCTTCGGCAGCAGCTCCTTTGCGATGGAAGCTCTGATTGAGGCCGCGGCCGGGATCGAGCCCGAGCGGTACGACGCGTCGGAGACATCGCTTGCAGCGATTCTCGACGATGCCCGGTCCATGTCGTTGTTTGCTTCCGAGCGGCTGATTTTCGTTTCCGGAGCCGAGACCGCACTGCCGCGGTCGGCCCGCAGCGCTGCTTCAGACGAGAGTGAAGAAGAAGCCGGGGGCGCAACCGGCGGCGCCGGAGCGGGTCCTCTGGAAGCCTATGTTAAAAACCCGACGCCAGGCGTGACGCTGGTCTTCGAGGCCACCCGGTGGGACCTCGAAGGCGACGACAAAACGAAATCCGAACGCGTGCGGAAATTCTTCGGCGCGATTCCCGACGTGGTGGAGTTTCGCGCCTTCAGCGCCGCCGATGCACGCGTCGAACTCGATCGCATCGCCCGCGCTGCCGGCGTTCGGCTGGATCCGGCCGCCTCCGAAGCGCTGGTCGAGGCGCTTGGCGCGGACGTCGCCCGGATCGCCGTCGAAATCGACAAGCTCTCGCTCTACGGCAAGCTAATTCAGGTGGATGACCTCGCGCTGCTTGTCCCCGACGCGCGGCAGAGCACCATCTTCGCGCTTGTGAACGCGCTCGGCCGCCGCGATCGCCTGCGATCGATGGAAGTGCTGGACGCGCTCGTGCGCGAAGGCGAGTACCTGCCGCTGGCGCTGTCTTTTCTCGCGACCCAGTTTCGCATGGCTCTGGTGGCAAAGGAGGCGAATCTGCGCAGTGCATCCCAGGTGCAGTCGCACTTCCAGCGCGCCGGAGTTCCGATGTGGGGATCGCGCGCGGAACAGGTTTCGCAAACGGCCGCGAAGTTTTCGAAACAGCAACTGGAGCGAGGTCTGAAGCTGCTCTTCGAAGCCGACCGGGATCTTCGCAGCGCCCGCCCGGACGACCGGACGATTGTGGAATCCTTTGTCGTCAGGCTCTGCGCCTGATCCACTCGAGCAAAGCTTCCTGCGCCGCCACCGCCGCCTCTTTCACTCGCCATGCATCGCGGTCGCGATTGCCCACGAGATTGCTGATTCCGCGGATTTCGCCCGCCGGGATTCCGGCCAGGGCTGCAATGTGCGCAATCGCTGCGCCTTCCATGCTCTCCACTCCACCCCTGGTTCGGGTCTCGATCGCCCGCGCATCGGCATCGGTTCCTGTGCAGGCGTTCAGCGTGACGAAGCGCGCGCGACGGGCGGTGGGAAATATCTGCATCGGAAATACGTTGTACAGCGGCGGAGTTCGCGATACAAGCGGAAATCCGAGCGCCTCCATATCGAGAAATCCCCCGGGCGTACGGGCGCCGAGATCTCCGTAACATTCGCTTTCCGCGCAGGCCACATCGCCGATGGCGAAGCCGGACGACGGATACGCGCCCGCGATGCCGCACGCAATGACAGCTTTCGCCTGTTCGCGTTCGAGAAAGCGGGTCAGAGCCCAGGCCGCATTGACGGCTCCGACGCCTGTGCAGACGACCGGGACATGGGGCCGCAGCAGATCGCCTTCCATCTCTGTTGCGACACAGACAACGAGATCGACGGGCACAAACTCAGTGGCCTTCGCTGACGTAGTTCCGGTTCCACTCCGGAATAGTCACCGTGACGTCGCCCTTCACCACCGCCTGGCATCCCAGCCGTGAATGCAACTGATAATCGGCGGCCTGTTCCACACGGTCGAGTTCATAGTCTTCCATTTCGGAGAGGTTATCGCCCCCCTGCTTCACAACGACATGGCAGGTTGTGCATGCGCAGCTTCCACCGCAGGCGTGTTCGAGATGAAGACCGAAGTTCATCGCAACATCGAGCAACGACTCGGGCTTCCCGTGTCCCTTATAGGGAAGCTTGCCCTTTTCGAACTCGAATGTTTCACCCGCAGGAAGGAAAGTAACTCTCGGCACCTGACCCGATTATAGCGGACCCTCCTCATTTACCCTGCTTGCCGAACCCTCGTATTCACGGGCCTATCGCGAGCATTATTCAGGGGTTATGCGGCTTGCCGGCGCCCCGTTCGTTCCTGTGAGAGACTCCTTGTAAGAACCTGCATATATGAACTGCGTTGTCTCCGGCGGCACAGGTTTCATCGGCTCCCGTATCATCGAACGTCTGCAGCGGGACGGACACTCTATAGCCGTCTGGAGCCGCCAGTCGCAGAGCAAAGCGCGCCCGGGGATCACATCGTTCCAGTGGGACCCTCTGCAGGGCGAGCCACCCGCTGAGAGTCTCGAGGGTACGGATGCCGTTATCCACCTGGCAGGCGAGCCTGTGGCGCAGCGATGGAATGACGCCGTCAAACGCCGGATTCACGACAGCCGTGTCGTCGGTACCCGGAATCTGGTGAACGCAATCGCACGCGCGCAGCGCAAACCGAAAGTGCTCATTTCGGCCTCCGCCATCGGCTATTACGGTGATCGGGGCGATGAAATTCTGACCGAATCTTCCGGCGCGGGCCGCGGATTTCTTGCCGATCTGTGCCGCGCCTGGGAAGAGGAAGCCGGCCGCGCCGCCGAATCCGGCGTGCGCGTCATCCGACTCCGGATCGGTTTCGTACTGGGAAAGGGCGGCGGCGCGCTGGCCACGATCGTCCCCGCATTCCGCGCGTTTGCCGGAGGCCGCCTGGGATCAGGGAAGCAGTGGATGCCGTGGATCCATGTGGACGACGTGGCGGATATGTTCGCGTATGCCGTGGAGCACGAGATCGCGGGCGTCTGGAATGCCACCTCGCCAAACCCCGTGACAAATGCCGAATTCACGCGCGAAATGGCGCGCGCGCTGCACCGCCCCGCAATCTTACCGGTCCCGGCGTTCGGCCTGCGACTCGTATTCGGTGAACTCGCCCAGCATATGCTCGACAGTTCGCGGGTCATACCCGACGCGGCGCTTAAGGCGGACTTCCCGTTTCGCTATCCTCACCTCGAATCCGCCCTGCAGAATCTGGTCTAGTCGAGGAGTTCCAGCACCGTTTCGGCTGGCCGGCACGGCCGCACACCTTTGGGCGTATCGACCACCGGCCGGTTCAGAAGCGCGGGGTTTTCCGCCAGGGCGCCAATCAGTTGCTCCTCCGAAAGCGCCGCGTTATCCAGATTGAGTTCGCCGTAGAGCTTTTCTTTGCGCCGCAGAAAGTCACGCGCGCTCAGGCCCGAGCGGCGGATCATTTTTTGGAGTTCGTCGCGGCTGGGAGGCGTTTTCAGGTATTCGACGATCTCCGGCTCGATGCCGCGCTCGCGCAGAAGAGCCAGCACGTTCCGGGATGTGCCGCAAGCCGGATTATGGAAGAGAGTCACGCGTCGGGATGCCATGACCTTCAGTATCCATCGCAACCCTTCAGAACAACCGTAGAATCATGCTATGACACGCGTCAGGGATCTTCAGACGCTGTACGATTACGGCTATTGGGCCAATCGCAGAATTTTCGATGTGATCGCCCGATTGACCCCGGAAGAGTTTACCCGCGAGGTGACCGGGAGCTACGGATCGGTGCGGAACACCATGGTCCACATGATGAGCGCCGAGTGGGGATGGCTGGATCGCTGCGGCGGCCCGTCACGCGGCCCGGCTCTTGTTGCGGCGGATTACCCTGCAGCCGCATCGGTGATCGATCGATGGCGCGAAGTCGAGACCGGCGCGCGAACGTTTCTGGCCGCCCTGAAGGACGAGGACCTCGACCAGCTTCGGGAGTTCTCCCTCGGCGGGACCGCTTATTCCATGCGGCGCGGCGATCTTCTGCAGCATGCCGCAGTGCACGGCGCGCATCACCGGGGACAGGTGGCGCTTCTGCTCCGCGCACTCGGCCACCCACCTGGGAATTTCGACTTTCTTTTCTATCAGAGCGAGAATCAAAAGCAGGGAGCCGGGGCTCCCCACTGAAACGGCGGCCTGCCGCCTACCGGATTTCGAGAATTTCTTTCTCTTTGGCCCTTGCCGCCTGATCGAGTTTCTGCATGTAGCTGTCGGTCAGCTTCTGCATTTCGTCGTGGGCGCGGCGGTCGTCATCTTCGGTGATCTTCTTTTCCTTCGACAATTTCTTCACGAGTTCATTCGAATCGCGGCGAATATTGCGGACGGCGACACGATGATCTTCCGCCACTCCGTGCAATTTCTTGACGAGTTCTTTGCGCCGCTCCTCCGTCAGAGGCGGTATCGGAATGCGGATCACCTTGCCGTCGTTCGACGGATTCACGCCCAGCTCCGCGATCCGGATCGCCTTCTCGATGGGCCCGATCTGCGAGGAATCCCAGGGTGTGATCGTGATCAGCCCCGGCTCGGGGGCGTGCAGATTCGCGACCTGATTCACCGGCGTCGGCGTGCCGTAATAGTCAACGCGCACATTATCGAGCAGATGGACTGAGGCGCGGCCCGTCCTGATGGTCGCCATGGCGTGCTGGAGATCGTCCAGCGCTTTATCCATGCGCTGCCTGGCGCTGGCTTCGATTTCTTTGACAGTGTTCATGATGTCAGCTGATCAGAGTGCCCAGCGGCTCGCCGGACACCATTCGCATTATATTGCCGTGCGTGTTCAGGTTAAAGACCAGAATCGGCAGGTGGTTGTCGCGGCACATGGCGATCGAAGTCGAGTCCATCACTCCCAGAGATTTGGTCAAAACCTCCGTGTAGGAGATGTGCCGGTACATGATGGCGTCGGCGTGCTTCATGGGGTCTTTGTCGTAAACGCCATCGACCTTGGTCGCTTTCGCGATGACCTGAGCCTTGATTTCGAGCGCCCGAAGCGTTGCCGCCGTATCGGTCGAGAAGTAGGGATTCGACGTGCCGGCCGCGAAGATCACGATCCGGCCTTTTTCCAGATGGCGGATCGCGCGCCGGCGGATATACGGCTCCGCCACCTGATGCATCTGGATGGCGCTCATCACGCGGGTATGG
>CAZXCO010000653.1:0-2890 GCA_964639095.1 uncultured Solibacteraceae bacterium | reverse complement strand
GGCAACTACTCCTACGTGCTCTGGAACGACCAGTTTTACGGCGACCCGCTGAGAACCGAGTCAGCGCCCGCGGGGCATTCCAAGGGGATGCTGGCGTGGAATAAAAAGGGCAGCGGATTCGTGCTCCAGGCCTCGACTCCGTCCTGGCCCGGTTCGGGAAGTGCGAGAACTCCGCGACCGGCGGGAAACACGCTCGGGTGCGTGAAGAACGATGACAACGTTCTCGTCAGCCAGCATTTTTTTGCGCTGAAACTCACCAAAAGCGATGTGATTGCTGTGTTGAAGGCACTGGAAAACGCCAGCGTCGTGACCGATCCGTCGAAATCGCAGATCGTAAAAAATGGCGGTCCGCGGGAGATCCAGGCTCTGGTCGGCGCTCTCGGGAAGGTCTCGAAGAGCAAGGCTCCCACCATGGACAAGCTTTCGAGCGGCATCGTTCTGATCTCGAAGCCATCCGCCCTCAATGTTCCACCCTGGCAGATGGTTTCCGCGATGTTGGGAGGCGAGCCTCTCCGGGTCGCCAGCTGGTGGGCCAGTCCGGAGATTCCCACGACGACGCCCGCTACACCGATAGGTTGCTGGGCGTCAACTTTGGGAACGCCCGGTGCGGTCGAGATCGCGACGTCCGGGACCTGGAACGGAAAATCGATCGGATTCCGGGGTGTTTCGGAGCCGGAGGGGAATCACGCCAAGATCGCCGTCTCCACCGGAAGCCACACCTGGACGATTTTCGGCGATATGAACCAGCAGGGCGCTCTGTCGCCGCCGGCGAAATGCGACAGCAGCCAGAATGGCAGGGGTGGCCTTTTCTATGTTATTGAGGATCCGATGCTTTTCAAAAGCGTGAGGAGTTTGCTGGCGGGTGAAACAGCTGCGGCAGAGTAGAGACTGAAATCAGAAATTTATGCCTGAAGACACCTCGACCTCACCCCTTTAGGGAGTGAGGTCGAGAGACAAGCAATTTCGAAGGAGCCGGTTTACTGCTTTTCTTCGCGGCCGGTTTCACTGGCCGAGCCGGCAAACAGCCTTCTGCCATCCGACAGCTTGACTGTTCTTGCGTTGGCCAGGTTGGATCCGTCCTTCGCGAGAGAGCCCTGTACCGTGACCTGATCGCCTTCCTTCATGGAGTTCCGAGTCCAGCCCTGGCGCATCAGTCCATTGGGGCTACCGAGCTCGAATTCCCACTTTGTTACGGTGCCCTTGTCGTCCTTTACATCCATGTAGAACCGGGCATGCGGGTTCATCCATTCGACCTTCGTGACGGTTCCGGTCAGGTCGACCGGCTTTTTGGCGTCGTATTCCGCCGCGAACGAATGATGGGCAAGGGCCGGCATCGCCGTCATGCCCAGAGCGGCCGCCATAATACACAACAAACTAATCTTCATGCAGAGGCTCCAATCTGAATAACTTCGAAATTTTGGTTTCCCGTTTCGTGATTCAGGGGGCGGAACAGGATTCCCCCCTCCGCTGAATCATAACACTACCAATAACGCGATTTCGAGCCCCAATGTTACCACAGAGCACCCACGCGCTTTCAAATTCTTTACTCTTCGCAGAGGATCCCGGTCACCGTGCTACAGTGGAAAAGTTCGCGGAGCGGTCGCGGGCCGGGCACTGGCATCGCCTTCCAACTCAACTCGATTTCGTTAACCAGACGCGAGTTATCCGGCTCTCGTCCCGCTGGACTGGCCTGACGAGGCGCAGGTTACGAAAACGCGGATCCAGGATTTGACTGACGAACCCACGACTGAACACCCATGACCTATCAACCAGGCAGACACTTTCTTCAAATTCCAGGCCCGACCAATGTTCCCGATCGGGTCTTAAGGGCGATTGACAACCCCACCATCGACCATCGCGGTCCGGAGTTCGCGGTCCTCGCAAAAGCCTGCCTCGCAGGGATGAAGACCGTGTTTCAGACCAGCGATCCCGTCATTATTTACACGGCTTCGGGCACGGGCGGTTGGGAAGCCGGGCTCGTGAACACTCTCAATCCTGGCGATAAACTGCTCGCGTCCGACACCGGCCAGTTTGCGGCGCTGTGGACGAAGATGGCCAAGAACCTCGGCTTTTCCGTCGAGCTGATTCCGAGCGACTGGCGTCACGGCGTGGATCCGGCCGAGATCAACCGCCGTCTGGAAGCAGACAAAAACCACGAGATCAAAGCGGTCCTCGCCGTCCACAATGAGACCGCCACCGGCGTCACCAGCGACATTGCCGGCGTCCGGAAAGCGATCGATGCGGCCAAACACCCGGCGCTCCTGATGGTGGACACGGTCTCCTCTCTGGGCTCGATCGACTATCGCCACAGTGAATGGGGAGTCGACGTCGCCATCGGCGGCTCGCAGAAGGGCATGATGCTGCCCCCGGGCCTGAGCTTCAACGCCATCAGCCAGAAGGCTCTCGAGGCCAGCAAAACCTCGACGATGCCGAAGAGCTTCTGGCGCTGGGACGACATGCTGGCGAACAACGAAAAGGGATTCTTCCCCTACACGCCGGCGACGAATCTGCTCTACGGATTAAAGGAAGCGCTGGCGATCATGGAGGAAGAGGGCCAGCAACAGATCTTCTGCCGTCATCTTCGCCACGCGGAAGCCACGCGCCGCGCCGTGCGTGCGTGGGGTCTGGAAATCTGCGCGCTCGATCCGCGCGAATACAGTCCCACGGTGACCACCGTTCTCCTGCCGGAAGGCTTCGATGAGGTCGCCTTCCGCTCGCTGGTGCTCGAGAAGTTCAACATGTCTCTCGGGGCCGGGCTGGGACGGCTGGCCGGAAAAGCATTCCGCATCGGCCATCTCGGAAACTTCAACGACCTGATGCTCGCCGGCACTCTCGGGGGCGTCGAAATGGCGCTGGAATTGTTCGGCGTGCCGCACAAGAAGGGCGGCGT
>CAZXCO010000652.1:0-2438 GCA_964639095.1 uncultured Solibacteraceae bacterium | reverse complement strand
TCGGATGATCCGTTGCTGCCGCTTCGCTCGCAGGTTTACGCGATATCGGCCGCATCGCGCCGGGAGCACTAAGGGGTAGGCCCGGACCGCGCGCCTTGTTTCAGGGCAGACACCTCGGTCCGGGCAGCAAGCTGTTGGCCGTTCCCGTGGTCCACGCTCACAACCGAATCGCGCTCTCCCCACGGGCAAGTCCAGATACGCCGGCCTGCGACGATCACCGTTCCTCATTGACATGCCCGACGGCACGACGCGATGGCAGTGGCGCAATCGCGTTGCCGCCGTAGTTTGTATTTCTGTATGCGCCGTTGCAATGATGCACTCATAACACGATCGAGTATGTGGACCGGCTACCGTTCGCGGTAGGTAAAAAGCCTTCGAAATCGTGATGGCTTTACGATCCAAATCCGCCATATTGGGGCTGAGGCTAAATCACCCTATGAGCAACGAGACGATCACGCGCGAACGATCTCTTAACGATGCAGTTGCGATGGAGCGGTTTCTGGACGCTCCTGACGACGAGTCGTTCGCCGATCTGTTCAAAACGTTCACGCCGCAGCTGGTGGCATTCTTCAGAGCGCGCGGCTGCGTGTCAGCGGCCGAGGATCTCGCTCAGGAAGTTCTTTTCACGGTGTACCGGAAGGCCGGCCAGGTCCGTGACCGGGCGTTGTTCCGCGCATGGATATTCAGGATTGCGCGCAACGCTCTCTCGAGGCACTACAGCAAGCAGGCGCGTGAAGTCGACACCGTGGATCTGGCGGACGTTCCCGATCGGCTTGTCGCGGTCAACTCCAGTGCGGCAGGAACGCCGGCATTCGAATTCAAGCACTGGATAGCCTTCCTCGACACACACGAGCGCGAAGCGTTGGCGTTGCGGTTCATCGAGGAGTGGGAGTATCACGAAATCGCGGCCGCGCACGATATTCCGATCGGGACCGTGCAGTGGAGAGTATTCAATGCCAGGAGGAAGCTGGCGCGGCTGCTGCAGAAGGCCGGGAAACCCGGATGCGCTGATAAGCCGGTGGCAACTATCGTGCGCAAAGCCGCCTGAAGCTGGTGACAGGATGCACCCTGCGGCCAATTGTCAATCAGCCTGCACGCTTCCGCCAGCGCTTTCATCAGATCGGCGATCCGCCCTCGATCCAGCTTGCTCTCAAGGTTCAGTTCTGACCGTAAAGCAGACGAGATTCCGTCAGATCAAGCTCACGCTCGATGTGCCGCAGCACTTCGTCGTTGATGTGGCCGTCATCGCGCAAACGGATTGCCGTGCTGCGCTCTACCCCAACCGCCTCCCGCAGAAGTCTGACAAAGCACTCGCGGTCCACGATGTCCTGCCGGTTCGCATCCGTCGGCGCCAGCATTGCCAGGCGCTGGCGGAAGTATCGGCAGATTTCGTCACAGGCGGCCTGGTCATCCTGACCGGCCGCACTTCTGGATTTCTCGAGATAAACGATTGCGGATTGAATTGCGGTGCGCCGCGCCTCCTGTTCTTCGTGGTTCGGAGCAGCGGCTCCGGCGAGGCCAAGCACACGGATCAACGTCGGCAGCGTCACACTCTGCAGCACCAGCGTCACGCAGATCACGCAAAAGGCAAGAAACACGATGAGATTGCGTTGCGGAATGTCGATCGGCAGCGCCAGCGCCGCGGCGAGTGACACCACGCCGCGCATCCCGGCCCATCCGATCACGAAGATGGCGCCGGCGCGCGGCCGGGGCTCCCGGTGACGCAACAGGCGCGTGCGCAGAAACGCGGCCACCCACGCACCCGGAAACACCCAGACAAGGCGCAGCAGAACCAGGAGTGCGCTGAAGACCGCGCCATCCAGCACCAATGAACGCAGACTGTAGTCCCGGATGCCTTCCCGGATCATCGGAAGCTGCAGGCCGATAAGAACAAACACCAGCCCGTTCAGGACGAATGTCAGCGATTCCCACACGTTCCCCGCCCGTAGCCGCACCGGCGCCGAAAACATCGTGGAACTGCGGCGGGCGACGTAGACCCCGCAGGCCACCGTCGCCAGCACACCCGAGGTCTGGATCCGCTGCGCCGCCAGGTACACCGCGTAAGGAGTCAGAAATCCCAGGGTGACCTCGACTGGCGCGTCGTCGATCAGACGCTCAACGCGGCAGACGAGCCATCCGGTCAGCAAACCGAGTCCGATGCCACCAGCGACAAGCCAGAAGAACGTGAGCACGCCTTCGGAGACACTCGGAACCCGGCCCCTGACGACGATGGCGGTGGCGAATTGCAGCGCCAGGAGTCCCGAAGCGTCGTTGATAAGGCTCTCGCCCTCGAGCACGTCCACGACACGTGCCGGGAGCCGGATACGCCGCGCGATCGACGTCGCGGCGATCGCATCCGTAGGCGCGACAACAGCACCAAGAACCATCCCCAGCCGCCAGTCGAATCCGCTGAACACCGCAGGCGCGGCCATGGCGAC
>CAZXCO010000651.1:0-4298 GCA_964639095.1 uncultured Solibacteraceae bacterium | reverse complement strand
AGCTCCAGACGCTCCCTGGCGCGCAGCTCGAATTCGTATTCGCCGGACCACTTGCAGGTGTAGCCGGCGGGGAGCGCGAGATGCTGCCGGAGCACTTTATCCGCCTGCGTGACGAAGCTGCCGTAATCCGTGGTGTTCAGGTCGATATAGACGTAGCCGGTGAGCGAGCCGTCTTCGTCGCGGATCATTGACGGCCCGTTCGAAAAGGAGACCTTCGCAACTTCGCCAATGGGGATTTGCGCGCCACCCGGTGTAGCGATCAGAAGGCGGCTTAATGTCTCGACGTTGTCGCGGAAATCCCGACTGTATCTGACATTGATGGGATAGCGCTGGCGGCCTTCGATGTTCTCGGCGATATTCCTGCCGCCGATACCTGATGTGACGACTTGCTGCACTTCAGCAACGGTCAGACCGTACCGCGCCGCCTCTGCACGGTTGACCTCGATATTTACGTAAAAGCCCTGGCTCACGCGCTCAGCGAAAACAGATCGAACGCCCGGAAGCGCGGACAGGATACGCTGCACCTGCGCGCCCGCCTGCTGAATGCCGTCGAGGTTCGGCCCCTGGATTTTCATTCCAAGCGGCGTTTTAATTCCGGTCAGCTCCATATCGAGCCTGTTTTCGACCGGCATGGTCCAGGTGTTCGACAGCCCCGGGAACTGGAGCCTGGCATCCATCTCCTGGATGAGCTTTTCGTAGGTCATCCCAGCCCGCCACTGATCGCGTGGTTTCAGCATGACAGTCGTGTCGTACATATCGAGCGGCGCGTTGTCAGTCGCGCTTTCGGAGCGGCCCACAGTGCCGAAAACGCTTTCAACTTCTGGAAATGACCGGATGACCCGATCCTGCTCCTGCATGAGCTGCGATGCCTGCGTAATGGAAATGCCGGGGAGCGCGGTCGGCATGTAGAGCGAGGAGCCCTCGAAAAGAGGCGGCATAAACTGGCTGCCGATCTTCAAGGCCAGCGGAAGCGTAAAAACGAGGAAAAGCAGGTTCAGCAGAAGCGTCGTTTTGCGAAATCGCAGGCAGAGGCGAAGGACAGGCAGATAAATCGCCTGGGTAATGCGTGACAGAGGATTGCGCGCTTCCGGCCGCAGCTTGCCCCGGATGAACACGAGCATAAGCACGGGAACGAGGGTGATCGCGAGCAGCGACGAGAAGCCCACGGTAAGGGACTTGGTCCATGCGAGCGGCCTGAACATCCGGCCTTCCTGTGCTTCGAGAAGGAAGACGGGAAGGAAAGAAACCACGATGATCATGAGCGAAAAGAAAATCGCCGGTCCTGCCTGCCTGGCCGCATCGAGCAGGATACGGCGGCGCCTCGTTTCGTCAATCGGTTCTCCGCCGGCCTGCGCTTCTGCTAGATGGCGATAGCCGTTCTCGACCATCACAATAGCTGCATCCACAAGCACGCCGATGGCAAGTGCAATGCCGCCCAACGACATGATGTTCGACGTGACGTGCAGGCAGTACATCGGAATGAATGACGCCAGCACGGCGATTGGCAGGGTCAGAATTGGAACGAATGCGGAGCGGAAGTGAAACAGGAACACGATTATCACGAGGCTGACGATGATGGCCTCCTCGATCAGGTCGTGTTGAAGCGTATTGATGGATGCATGAATAAGGCCGGAGCGATCATATCCGGCGACAACCTCGACGCCTGCCGGAAGCGAGGATTTGATTTCCGCAAGCCTGGCTTTGACGCCGTCGATGACAGTGAGCGCGTTCATGCCGTCGCGCATGACGATGATGCCGCCGACGGTTTCGCCTTCGCCTTGCCAGTCCGCCGCGCCTTGCCGGATATCGGGGCCGAAGGCGACGGTCGCCACGTCCCGGATCATGACGGGTGTTCCGTCCTTCGAGGCAAGAGGCACATTCTCAAGGTCGGCGAGCGTATGCAGATAACCGAGGCCACGGACCATGTAATTGGCGCCGCTCATTTCCAGCAGGCTGCCGCCGACTTCATTGCTGCTGGCGCGGATCTTGTCGATGACCGTCGAAAGCGGTATTCCATAAGCGCGCAGCTTGTCTGGATCGAGATTGACCTGATACTGCCGGACGAATCCGCCGATGGTGGCGACTTCGGCGACGCCCGGAACAGTCGCCAGCTGATAACGGAGATACCAGTCCTGAAGGCTGCGAAGATCGGCGAGGCTCTGCTGATGACTGTGATCGACGAGCGCGTATTCGTATACCCATCCAGCTCCGGTCGCATCGGGTCCAATGCTCGGATGTACTCCTTCGGGTAGCTTGCCCTGGATCTCTTGCAGGTATTCAACGACTCGCGAGCGCGCCCAATAGAGATCGGTTCCGTCCTGAAACACAACGAAGACGTAAGAATCGCCAAACATCGTTTGCGCGCGCACGGCTTTGACGTGCGGCGCGGCCAGCAGTGAGGTGACGATCGGATACGTGACCTGATCCTCGATGATGGTGGGCGGCTCGCCTGTCCATTCGGTGTGAACAATCACTTCGACGTCAGAGATGTCGGGAAGCGCATCGAGCGGGATTTGACGCAGGCTCCAAATACCGGCGAGCACGAGCGTCAGCGTCCCGGTGAATACCAGGAAGCGATTACGCGCGCACCACTCTATCCATCGAGCGAGCATGCTACATGCCTCCCGTCGCGTTCACGCTGAACTGCTTGCTGGCGATGGTCTGGCCGTCCTTTATGGCGGTGATGGTGACTTGCCATGTGCCGCCACTTGCGAGTTGGCCGGGGCCTTCGTAAAGGCCGTTGCCTTAATCCGAGCATCTTACGTCGGCACGCATGGCAGCCATGCCCATCGCGGGCCTCGCGGGCATAAAGAAGTTGATGGAAACTTGCGCTCCCGTGACTGGCGCTCCCTTCCCGTTAGTAAGCTTCACGCGGAAAACATTGCTCCCCTTGCGCGGCGGCTCCGGCTGTGAAGTCAGATCAGCGTTGGCCTTCGGCGCGTTCACCGCTGCGTTGCCTGCGCCAGGTGGCGGTGGGGCGTACGATCCGAGGGAAGCCTGCAACTGGCTTTCTGAATCAATCAGAAAATTGGCGGAAGTGACGACCTGCTCGCCGGCCTTTACGCCCTTGAGTACGACGAAATCATCGCCGACGCGGCTTCCGAGCTGGACTTCGCGCGGCTCGAGATAGCCGTCGCCGCGGTTGACGAAAGCGATTTGTCGCGTGCCTGATTGCAGGATGCCACTCGCGGGAATGACGAGCCGCTCACCCATTGGCGACCTGAATGCCACCTTCACGAACATACCCGGAGATAACGGCGGCTCGGGGTTCTGGAGCACGATGCGGACACGCGCGGTGCGCGTTGCCATATCCACATCGGGATAGATGAAGTCCACGCGTCCCGTAAAAGTGCGGCCTGGGTAGGTGTCGGCGGTAATGGCCGCCGGCGCGTCAATCTTCACCTGCGCGAGATCGTTTTGAAACACCTGCGCATTGACCCATACCGTCGAAAGGTCGGCAAAACCGTAAAGCCGCATGTCGGGCTGAACCGCTGTGCTCGGATAGGCTTTGCGCTCCGTGATATAGCCTGAGACGGGAGAGTCGATTTCAATTTCCTGTCCGACTTCACCCGTGGCCTCGAGACGGTCGATTTCCGCTTGCGGAACCTGCCACTGTTTCAGCCGGTCGATGGAGGCTTGGAGGAGCGAGGCCGCGCCGGAAGCGACGCCAGGGACCGTGCTGTGCGTAACTTCTTTTTGATTTTGGCGCGCCACAAGATACTCGCGTTCGGTAGCAACGACATCCGGGCTGTAGAGTGTGAACAACGGCTGGCCTTTGCGCACGTATTGGTATGTCGCGTTGGCGAAGACCTTTTCGATAAAGCCGGGAAAGCGAATCTGAACATACGACAGCCGGGTTTCATCGAGCGCGACGTTTCCGGCGGTCATTATTTGGTCGGCGATTTCCTTGCGCTGAACGCGTCCGAGTTTCACGCCGATGCTTTGAAGGCGCCGCGGCGAAATTTGCACGGGCACCAACGCAGGTTCCGCCGGACCGATGGCAGGGGCGGGCGAAGCGGGAGTTTGCGCTGACGGTTGCAGGCTCTCCGGCAGAACCGAACGGATAGCCTGAGGCACCGCCTGACGAAGCGTTCTTCCGCCGGCCGTATGGGAGCGCCACCAAAAGAACGACAAGGCCCCGGCGAAAACGATATTCCCTGCCAGGGCTACGAGGAATGCCGCGCGGTAGGTCTTCATGGCTATCTCTCCTCCTTCGTCGCGGCGGCAAGAGCCAAACCTGTCATTTGCTCAAGCCGGGCAATCGCCGTCTCATGGTCGGCGAGCGTTTGCAGGTTTTC
>CAZXCO010000650.1:0-5007 GCA_964639095.1 uncultured Solibacteraceae bacterium | reverse complement strand
TTCCATCTGCGCAAATCGTCCGGAAAGCAGGCCGTTCAGCGCCGTGCCGAGACCGCCCCCGCTCGAGAGCGAATCGACTGCAGTCTGGTAAGCGGCGTCGGTCCGATTGTCGCGAATGTAATCGTAAGAGCCGCCGAAACGGATCAGGTGGCGTCCCCGCGCCCACGAAACGTCGTGATGCAACTGAAGGTCGTTCAGCGGTCCTCCGAAGGCGCCACCGCTGCCCGGCGTGAACGGATTGTAGCCGGGAAACGCCACGCTGTCGGTGCCGATAACAACCGGCGCAAGAGGATTCGCATACATCGAAGGGACAAGGCCGCGCGCCGTCAGACCCTGCTGCTCGATCGTCAGGCGATTGAACTGGAATTTCGTCTGCGAAGTCCACTGGACGTTCCACGTATGCGTTACGGAGGCCAGAATCGTGTTGTCGAACTGGCTCTGCCCCAGATCGTAACCGCTGTAAGGACTGTTCGAGAGAACGCCGTCGGGGTCCCGCTCCCGATAAAGCGCATAGCGCCCGTAGATCCAGGTGCGGTCCGAGAGATTGTAATCGATCCGCTCGAATGTATCGAACGTAGTCTGGGGAAAGCCGCCGCCGGAATCGGCCGGGGCGTCATAAGCAACATGATCGAAAAGAGGCAGCCCGGCTGGAAGCGTCGCGCAGGCAAGGCCGGTGCAGGGGCTTCGGCCGTAGATGGCGGTGAGGTCGTTGAGAGTCACGGCGCCGGTAACCCGGGCATCCGATCGAAGCTGGCCGAGACTCTGAAAAAAATCCCGCGTATTGGGCGCTGTAACCCCGATCAGCTCGGGCGACGGAACCCAGGCGAAGTTGGTGGCCATGCTGCGGACGAGCACGCCTTCGTTGTCGCTGAAGAAGAAAAGCCTGTTGCGGGCGATGGGGCCGCCGCCGGCGTACCCGAACTGGTTGCGGGCGAAATGCGGTTTGCGCGTCCCGTTGGCGTTGTCTTTGAAGCTGTTGCTCGTCAGACTGGAAATCCGATTGAATTCATAAGCGGCCCCGTGGTATTCATTCGTGCCGCTTTTCGTGATCATATTGACGAAGCCGCCGGATGCGCCGCCAAATTCGGCAGTGAAGCCGCTCGTCAGAACGGTGAACTCCTGTGTCGCTTCGAGCGGCGTGGGCTGACCGATCGACCCGGCGAAGAAGTTATTGTTACCGGCGCTGTCGAGCAGGATATTCGTCGAGTCTTCCCGCTGCCCGTTGATGGCGAAGCCCGCGCCATGCGTTCCCAGGCCCGCTTCCGACAGGTTTCCCGCCAGCCCGGCAAACTGATAAGGATTTCGCAGCAAATTCGGGAAATCTTCGATCTCGGTCTGCGTAACCGCCTGGCCCTCGGTCTGCGTTTCCGTATCCAGCAGAGCAGCGCGCCGCGTCAGTTGCACCGGACCGGCAGCTTTTTGGAGCCGGATATTCTGTTCGATCCGGCTGCCCGCGGAAACACTCACCATCTGCGACACAGGCTGGAAGCCGGGGACCGATACGTCGATGGCGTAGCTTCCGGGCAGAAGGTCCGGAATATTGAATTCCCCTTCGCGCGATGTCTGTGCAGGATGCCTGGCGCGCGTCGCCATGGAGACGGCTACGACGCGGGCGCCACGCACGCCGCTGCCGGTATCATCCGTGAGGGCGCCCGTGATCTGTCCCGTCTCAGTCTGCCCCCAAAGCGCCGCAGTCAGAAACAGAGCAAGCAGTAACCCCAAACTGGCCCGCAACTTTCCATGGTAGGGGAAGAATTTCCGGTGATTCCGGAGAAGTGTAATAAAGAAGACGGACAAAACCCCGTATTCCAGCTTCGTCTGATCCATTGCGACGAATCGGCTTTCGGTATCGGAGAACGCGGTTATAGTTGAGATTTCGCCTATGTCCGGCCGTTACGTCTTCACCGTACCGCTTGTGATTTTGTGGGTTGCTTTTTCGGGCCTGGCTCAGCAACCGGTTACCTGGACGACGCAATCGGTCGTGCTGGAATCGGCGCCGTCCAGTTGGGCCCGGATGGTGCAACTTCCGGACGGAAGCTGGCTTGCGGCCTACATGATCAACACTGCACCGAACAGCATTCGCGTGAAGCGCAGTTTCGACAGCATGCGCACGTGGCAACTGGTGTCGGAAATCGCCGAAGACGGGCGCGACCTGGATAATCCTACGCTCTGCCTGCTTCAGGACGGAACCGTCCTGCTCGCGCTGCGGTCGGTGATTTCGGGGAAATCCTATTACATCGAAACCTACAAAAGCATCGACGGCGGGAATACGTTCGCCTATCAGAGCCAGGTGGACTGGGATCACCAGGCCGGCGGCGTTTATGAGCCCTATCTGTATGTGCTTCCGAACGGGTGGATCGCCTGTTTCTACACCAACGAATATCATCGATTCGAAACACCCGCTTACAGCCAGACGCTCTCGGAAAAGGTATCGATGGACGGAGGCGTGACCTGGGGACCCGAAATTCTCGCCATCGCCCAGCCCGGCGCGGCGCGGCCGGGGGAAGCCAACATCGTTCCCCTTCCCGGTCCGGTACTCGCGCTGTTTTACGAGATGTGCGGTACGGAAAACTGCATCGGCCACGTTACCTATTCGACAGACGGAGTGAACTGGCCGGCGATTGGCGCGGCCCTGCCCGACACCTTCCAGGATGTGCAGGCCGTCGGATTACCGAACGGTCTGATCTTTGCCACCTCGAATTCGAGGGACGTCATCCTGAGCCCCGATTATTCGAACTCCTGGATCGACACGCACCAGCATCCCTTTCTTCACGGAAACTGGCCAGGGCTCTACCAGACAGGTCCGAATGAAATCGCAATGGTGCTGACCGGCGCCGGCGATAACGGCGAGGCAGGCGAATACATCCGGTTCGGAACCGTAAACGCGTCCGCTATGGAACCCGCCGTACCCGTGACGACTTGCCGGCCGCCCACCCTGACCAGACCTCAGAATTGCCGCTGACGCGCCGCAATGACCCTGACCCGAAAAGAACGATTCGGTCTGGGTCTGCTGCTGGCGATCTTTACCTGGTTTACCTGGCGAGGTATGACCATGTTCTTCTCAGGCGACGACATGACCAACATGTACAATGCCTGGAACATCGACATATGGACGCTGGCGCGGGCCCAGATCCTGCTCTGGATGCCGGTCTACCGTCCTCTGGGAGCGGCTGTCTACCGGCTTTTTTACAGCGCCTTCGGATTTCATCCCGCTCCGCTGTACGTTTTCTGCTGGCTGCTGCTGGCGGGGAACGTCCTCGTCGCGTATCGGCTTTTTCGCTCGCTGACGGGTGCGGCGGAAGCCCTGACGGCGCTGTCGCTGGTTCTCGTTCACGGCAGCTTCAACGATCTCTATTACAGCGCCGGCACCATCTACGACCGGCTCTGCTTTCTCTTCACGGTGGCGGCTCTGATTGCCTATCTGGACTATAGCCGTGAGGCAAGCCGCCGGTCGTTCGTCCTCGTCTGCATTTTTACCGTGCTCGCCATGGGCGCGAAAGAGAGCGCCGCCGTCATCCTCCCTCTGATCGTCTGCTGCGAATGCGTTCTCGTTTCTTCCGGAAATATCCGTCGCCGGCCTCGCGAGATCGCGCCGCTTTTTGCGGCTCTGACCGTTCTCTCGCTTATTTTCGTTTTTGGCCGCGTGAAGCGCACGCCGGAGCTTCTGACGAATCCCCAATATGCTCCGCATGCCGCTCCAGGCGTCTGGCTTGGGCACATCGCGGAATATCTCAGTATCCTGACTTATCGCCGGGTTCACTTCAGCGCGATGTCCGCGGGCCTGCTGCTCGCCTCGATGGGCCTAATTGCCATCCTCGCGCGCAGCCGCACGATGGTGTTCGGCTGGCTCTTCTTCGTCCTCTCTATTACACCGGTGGCCCTGATTACTCTCCGGCCCGGCTATGTTCTTTATCTGCCGGAGCTGGGTCTCGGCCTCTTCGTGAGCGCGGCCATCGCCGCGACCACGAGGCCGTTCGCACACCGGATTCCGCAGGCCGGGGGGATAACGTTCGCCATTGTCACGATCGTCCTTACCTGGATTCATTGGCGTAACTGGCCGGCGCCCCCGCAGATCACGGCTGAGCTGCGCATGACACAACAGTTCCGCCGGGAGTATCCGAAGCTTCCGCCGCACAGTCGCCTGCTGTTCGCTCGCGATGAATTTCCACCCGCGGCGTGGGATCTGCAGTTCAATCTGGCGCTGCTCTACCACGACAAATCTTTTCTGATTCACCGGCTCGATGGCACGGCGGAGCAGCGGCCCGACCCCGCCCGGCCCGTGGCCTACGACCATATCTTTTCGCTGGAATCGGGCCGCTACGTGGAACTGGATCCGCGAAACCCCGCGGAATCCGTGCGGCTGAATATCCTGCGCGACTATACAGTCGGGCGCGAGATGGATATGGCCCGCGCCGATCACTCCGCCTATGTCGTCTCGGGCCTTCAGGACGACCCGGGCAATCAACCCTGGCGCTGGACTTCCCCGCAAGCGAAATTTAAATTCAGGCCGGGCGCCGGACCGGCGGTCTTCACGGCGAAATTCTGGGTACCCGATTTCCTGGCCAAACCGCCGGACCGCACACTGACGATCCTGCTGAACGGGAAGACAATGTGGAGCAGCGCTCTCGCCAGGCCGGGTATGAACGAAGTCAGCTTCCCCGTTCCGCAGGACCTGATCCACCCCGATGGCTACACATTCATCGATATGAACGTCGCGAATCCGTACAGAGATACGAATGGAGTGCAGTACGGAGTGGTGCTCCTCCGGGCTGGTTTCAAAGAGCTGCCCGGGCGGGCTGCATTGTGACGCCAGCGCCTATTGCTTCGACTCGTGGTAGCTTTCCTCGGTATTGACATCCCAGATGTTCTGCTTGTCTTCACGCCCGCTGATGATGTTGTCGACCGAGATCATTGCGGTCAGCATCGAATGGTCCTGATTGTTGTACTTGTGCATGCCGTTGCGGCCCACGAGGTGCAGGGTTGGATAGACCCGCTCCAGCTCGCCCG
>CAZXCO010000649.1:0-5789 GCA_964639095.1 uncultured Solibacteraceae bacterium | reverse complement strand
CCACAGGCCCTTTCCGGTTCCGAAAACCAGCACGGTGCGGCCGAACGGTCCCAGGGCGGCGATCACAGCGAGGAACGGCATCAGGAGCCCGCCCTCGCCAAAGGCGCGGCAGACCAGCGGGAAGAAGAAATAGAACACCTCCTCGATCGCGAGCGACCAGAGGATATCCCAGTTGCCCGGGAGATACCCGTGCTGAGCTTCCAGGATGTTGACGTGAAAAGTCAGGGCGGCTGCGAGGGCGCGGCCCAGGCTTGAGCGCTGCGGCGGGATGACGAAATCGTGGAAGTGCGCGAGATGCAGGCTGCTGAGAACGCCCAGCAGGAGCAGCAGGAGCGGCGCGATGCGGGCGAAGCGCAGCAGATAAAATTGGCGCGGGACAATACCGCCCGTCGAGCCCCAGCGGCGAATCGAGGTCGAGGTAATCAGAAATCCCGAAACGGCGAAGAAGATCTGAACTCCCTCCCGGCCATTCCCGACGAAGGCATTCACCAGTTCGGCCGGAATTCCCTTCGCCCAGGGGACCCTGGCCAGCGAGAGCCGCACGTTCACGTGGTTCATCAGAACCAGAAGGATGGCGAGACCGCGCAAAAGATCCACTCCGTCGAGGCGCTGCCAACCACGTGCGGGGTGAGCCGATTGCATAGGTACAATCCTGCAACTATGCCAATTCCGGCGAATGACCGCAACCCCGTTCGCGCGATCCACGTCTCTTTTTCACACTCTCGTGCGAAAAATGGTTGGGGTTTTCCTGGTTCTTCTTGGCTGGGCTGCGCTTGCCGTGGCGCAGGGTGGCCCGGCGGCGCCGCGGGGCGGTCCGCAGTCCGGAGGCGGCCCACCGCCGCAGAGCGATCCGCAAAAGGACGAGCGGGTCTACGATATTGGTCCCGGCATCACACCGCCGCGCGTCACTCATCAGGTGGCTCCGGTAACAAAACCGGATTCCCGCGGGTTCCGCCTCTCGGGAACCGTGGTCGTGGGCCTTGTTGTGAGTTCCCGCGGCGAGCCGCGAAACATCCATGTCGTGAAATCCCTTGACAAGGAAGTGGACCAGACGGCCGTCGATGCCGTACGGCAGTGGACGTTCGAGCCGGCGAGAAAGGGCGATCAGCCGGTTGCCGTGCGGATCAGCGTGGAAATCCGCTTTCACAGTTTGTAGGGCGCCAGCCGCCCGCGGCCTATAAGAGCAGTGCCCGCGCTTCGCCCACAAGAAACAGAGAGCCGGTGACGAACGTCGTCATCGGCCTCTCGCGCGCCATCGCCACGGCGTCCGCGATATTCGCGGCGATCCGCAGGTTTGAATGTTCCGCAACCGCGGCGAGGGATTCCGGGTTCAATGCTCGAGGCTGGCCAGGCGCCGTCACGACGACTTCAGCAGCGAGGGGGAAGAGCGTCCCGATGACTTCATCCACCGCTTTATCGCGCATGGCGCCATAGACGATCCGGACAGGCTCGGAAGAAAAGAACCGCCGGATGTAGGCTGCGAGGGCTCGCGCGCCTGCGGGATTGTGTGCGCCGTCGACGATGATATCGGGATCGCTCGCGACGCGCTCCAGCCTGCCGGGCCATCGTGTGTCTTCGACGCCTTTGCGAATGGCGGCCGCCGGAACGCCGAAGAGATTCAGTGCGGCAACGGCGGTCCGCGCATTTTCTACCTGATGCTCGCCCGGCAGCGGACAGACGATCGCGATCTCCTCATCCGCGGCCAGTGTGAAGCGGCTGCCGAACTTGTCCATTCTGAGATCCGCAACCCGCCAGGCGGAGGATAACGTTACCGGGGCTTCCACGTCGAGCGCGCGCCGCTCCAGAACCTGGAACGCCTCGGGCCGCTGCGCGGCGAAAACGGCCGGGCGCCGCGGCTTCAGGATGCCTGCTTTTTCCGCCGCGATGGATTCGATGCTCGATCCCAGAAAGGCCTCATGGTCGAAATCGATCGGCGTGATGACCGAGATCTCGGGGTCCACCACGTTGGTTGCGTCGAGCCGCCCGCCGAGCCCCGTCTCGAGAACCACCACATCTACCGCCGCGCTCTCGAACGCGAGAAACGCCATTGCGGTCATGGTTTCGAAAAAGCTCGGGTGCGTCGCGATCGCGTCGCGCGCCAGAAGATCCTCGGCGGCGGCGTGAACGGTCGCGAATGCCTTGCACCAGGCATCCTCCCCGATGAGACTGCCATCGATCTGAATCCGTTCGCGCGGATCGAGAAGGTGGGGCGAAGTGTAGAGACCGGTCCGCAATCTGGAGGCGCGGAGCGCCGAAGCCAGCATGGCGCACGTGGAGCCTTTTCCATTGGTGCCCGCCACATGGATAAAGCGTCCTCGCCGGTGCGGATTTCCGAGAGCACCCAGAAGGATCTCGAACTTCACCAGATCCCACTTGACTGTTTTGAGTTCCGGACCGAGAGAGTAAAGAAAGCGCGCGGTCTCCGCGAAGGTCATGCGGCTTCGCGTTCCACCGGCTTCGGGAGAGCCGCAGGGCCGGCCAGAAATTCCAGTGCCTTCGCGATATACGCCTTCAGTTCGGCGCGAGGCACGACCGCATCGAGCATGCCGTGCTTGAGGAGGAACTCGCTTTTCTGAAAGCCTTCCGGCAGTTTCTGGCGGATGCTCTGCTCGATGACCCGCGGCCCCGCGAATCCGATAAGAGCGCCCGGTTCGGCAATATTCAGATCTCCCAGCATGGCGAAACTCGCGGTGACGCCGCCCGTTGTCGGATCCGTCAGCACACTGATGTAGGGGAGACGGGATTCATCCAGCCGCATCAGGGCCGCCGAAACCTTGGCCATCTGCATCAGGCTGACCGCGCCTTCCTGCATGCGAGCCCCTCCCGACGCGGAGACAACGATCAGCGGCGTGTGGGAAGCGATCGACTGTTCGATCGCGCGCGTGATCTTCTCGCCCATCACCGCTCCCATGCTGCCGCCGATGAACTTCGGCTCCATGGCGCAGATGTGAATCGGACGGCCTTCAAGTTTTCCCTTGCCGGAGATCAGAGCGTCCTTGAGCGAGGTCGCTTCCTGCATGGCCTTGAGCCGCTCGCTGTAAGGTTTCGAATCCACAAACCCGAGAGGATTCGAGGACTCGAGCGATTCATCCAGTTCCTCGTATTCGCCGCCGTCGAAGAGCATCGCCAGCCGCTCGCGCGCGCTCAGCCGGAAGTGATATCCGCACTTGCCGCAGGTGTTGAGAGAATTCTCGAGGTCCTTCTTCCAGATGATTTCGCGGCAGCCCTCGCACTTCAGCCACAGACCCTCGGTGCGGACCGTATGCTTCGATGCGTCATCCTGCGGAGTTGCGGCGCCGTTCGATTCCCGTTTAAACCATGCCATGATTCACAATGTGCCAGCGGCAGCGTCTGTATGCGGGATCCCGCGTCGCGGCAGCCGCATGTATCAGTCTATCGTTACACGCTATCGCGGGTAAGGATGCCCCCGCAACATCGTAAAGGCGCGGTAGATCTGCTCGGCGAGCACCGCGCGCGCCAGCTCGTGCGGCAGGGTCATGGCGGAGAGAGACAACAGCAGATCGCCGCGCTCCCGCCAGCCCTCGGGCAGGCCGTCATGTCCGCCCACCACAAAGACCAGATCGCGGCCGAGCATCTCACCTTTCGCGAATAAATCGGCGAACGCCGCCGAATCGAGCGAACGGCCGGCCGGGTCGAGCAGGATCTTCGTAGCAGTCGGGTGTCTGGACCAGAAATCCGCCTTCGCAGTTTTGATTTCGCTCATCTGCGTGGGCGCGTAGTGCGCGGCACGCTCCATATAGCCGGCGGCCAGCGCATTTGCGTGCGGGTCTTTTGCTTTGCCGATGTAGTAAAGGAAGATCTTCACTCGGCCGGGACAGGAACGTCCTTGCCTTCTTTCCAAAGGCGCTCGAGCGAATAATACTCTCGCGATTTGGCGGTGAACACGTGCACCAGGAAATCGCCGTAGTCGCTCAGGATCCATTCGCCCTGTTCGTAGCCTTCGACGCTCAGCGGCAACTCGCCGTGCTTCTTCAGCCGCAGTCCGATTTCATCGGCGATGGCCTGCGTCTGGCGGACGTTCGAGCCTGTGCAGATTACGAAATGATCGGTGAAACTTGTGACTCCGGTGAGGTCAAGAACGCGGATGTCGGTGGCCTGTTTGGCCTGGGCAGCCTGTACGGCGATGCGCCAGCCTTCCTTGTTTTGCTCGTCTGTACCAGTACTCTTGATGACTCTCGATTCGGTTTGCGCCAGAAACTCGCCCCCAACCGCTATCGTACTATAGATGTAAACGTGTTCCTGCGACTCGCCGCGCTCGTAGTGTTTTCGATTCCCGCTTTGGTCGCGCCTGCTCTGATGGCGCAGGAGAGCGCCGTTCCGCCTGCCGCCTCGAAGCCGGCGCCCACCGCTCTCGAGCCGGATGAGAACGACCCTCTCGTGGTGAGAGCGAGGCAGGTGCTCGATCAGGTCACACGCCTCGTCTCCAGCGGCGCGCTGCCCCGCATACGGCTCCAGAAGGCGCAGCAGGACGTTCAGGATGCGCTCGACAACTCCATATTGAAGAAGAGTCTCTACAGCACCGATCTCCTGCCGGAACAGGCGGACCAGATGATTCAGGTGGCGCAGCGCATGGTGCTCAGGCGCCATCAGGCTCTGCTCGAAATGCAGCAGCTTGTCGGCGCAGGGGTAATATCCCGGGCTGAAGCCGAGTCCTCCGGCGTGAGTCTGGATGAAGCGCAGAGGGAACTCGAATGGGCCCAGACGCGCGCAAAGCTGGTGGAGCAGGTGGCGGCATCCGTCCGCATGGAAAGGGAGATCGCGAGTCTCGAGACGCAGGCCGATTCGCACCCTGAATGGTCCGGCAAGGTCTTTACGAAGTACCAGGGCAGCGGAGTCTTCACGCCCGACGAACTGAAGGACCTCGAGATCGCTTACCGGAACCGGTTTGCAAAGCCCCTGCCGATCAGCGCCAACGGGGAGACGGCGTTGCATCGCTCGATGGGCTTCGATCATCGCGGCCGCGTCGATGTCGCGGTGACGCCCGATCAGCCGGAAGGCGTCTGGCTCATGAAGTATCTCGAGTCGAGACGGATTCCCTTTTTCGCGTTCCGCGCCGCCGTTCCGCATCAGGCGACGGGCGCGCATATCCACGTCGGGCCAGGCAGCACGAAGCTGGCGCTGTCGGATTAAGCCCGTACATCAGCGGCCGAATCGCCGCACCCTGAAAACAAAAAGACGCAATGCAGGAAGCCGTACAACCAGCGCGATCCCGCCACGGTATTCTCGCCGTCCTCCGTGAAGCTCTGGGCGGATCCGAGCGCGATCTGACCGAAGGCAGTCTCCAGCGCGCCATCGTCGTTCTCGCGATCCCGATGATCCTCGAGATGCTGATGGAGTCCCTGTTCGGTGTGGTGGACATGTTTTTCGTCGCGCGCCTCGGCGTCGATTCCCTCGCGACGGTCGCTCTCACCGAATCGTGCCTCGTATTGGTGTTCGGCATCGCGATGGGTCTGAGCCTGGCGACGACGGCCGTTGTCGCCAGGCGCATCGGCGAAAAGGATCCGGAAGGCGCCGCTGTCGCCTCCGTGCAGGCCATTGCTCTCGGATTGCTGCTGTCGGCGGCGGTCAGCGTGACCGGCATCCTCTATGCGCCGGATCTGCTCGGCCTTATGGGCGCGACGCCCTCCGTAATCCAGATCGGCACCCGGTACACCCGCATTCTGCTGGGCGGATCGGCCACCATTTTTCTGCTCTTTCTCATCAACGCCATCTTCCGCGGCGCCGGCGACGCCGCGCTCGCCATGCGCGCGCTCTGGGTGGCGAATCTC
>CAZXCO010000648.1:0-1855 GCA_964639095.1 uncultured Solibacteraceae bacterium | reverse complement strand
GGAAGTACAACGCGGTAGACGTGGACCGGGCCGGCGGCATCGGCGTCATTGCAAAGCGGCTGGTCGAAGGTAAATACGTCGATCCCTCGGCGCCCACCTGCACTGGCCACACGTTCGGAGAAGAAGCCGCGAAAGCCGTTGAAACGTCTGGCCAGCAGGTCGTTCTTCCGCTGGACAAGCCGCTGAAGCCGACAGGCGGTCTGGCCATTCTGCGCGGATCGCTCGCGCCGGATTCATGCGTGATCAAGCTCTCGGGCCACAACAAGCGCAAGCACGTGGGACCAGCGCGCGTGTTCGAGCGCGAGGAAGACGCGCTGGCGGCGGTCAATTCCGGGAAGATCCAGCCCAACGATGTGATCGTGATTCGCTACGAAGGCCCGCGCGGAGGGCCGGGCATGCGCGAGATGCTTCTGGTGACGGCGGCGGTTCAGGGTGCGGGTCTTGGCGAAAGCGTGACGCTGCTCACCGACGGCCGCTTCAGCGGCGCGACGCACGGGTTCATGATCGCCCACATTGCGCCGGAGGCATTCGAGGGCGGTCCAATCGCCGCGGTTCAGGAAGGGGACATCATTGACGTGGATGTCGACGCCGGCACGCTTAACCTCAGTGTTCCCGCGGATGAGATTGCACGGCGGCTCTCCGAATGGAAGGCTCCCGAGCCGCGCTACAAGACCGGTGTGTTCGCGAAGTACGTCGCTCTGGTCGGGTCCGCCGCGGAGGGCGCCGTGACCTCCAAAGCGCCGGCCCCGAGCCGTTCGTGAAGCTGCTTTTCATCGGCGACATCTTCGGCCATGCGGGCCGTGGAATCGTGGCGGATCATCTCGCCGATATCCGGGCGACCGAGGCAATCGATGTCGTGATCGCCAATGGGGAAAACGCCGCTGCGGGCTTCGGCATTACGCCCGCAGTGGCGGACGAACTGTTCCGCTATGGCATCGATGTCATGACCTCGGGCAATCACATCTGGGACAAGCGCGAGATCTACGAATATTTCCCGCGCAATCCACGCCTGTTGCGGCCGGCGAATTTTCCGCCCGGCTCTCCCGGCGCGGGCGTGTATATCCACGAAACGGCTTCGGGAGCGCGCTGCGCCGTCATCAATCTCCAGGGCCGCGTCTACATGTCCGGGACCGATTGTCCGTTCCGGAAAGCCGACGAGGTGCTGGGGGCGCTGCCGGACGATGTGAAGGTCCGGTTCATCGATTTTCACGCGGAAGTCACCAGCGAAAAGATGGCGATGGGCTGGTATTTGGATGGGCGCGTTTCCGCCGTGGTCGGCACCCATACACACATTCCGACCGCGGATACCCGTATCCTCCCCGGAGGCACGGCCTATCAGACGGACTGCGGCATGACGGGCCCGTACGATTCGGTCATCGGAGTGGAAAAAGAGCCGATCCTGCGCAAATTCCTGACCGCAATGCCGGTGCGTATGGAGGCGGCGAAACGCTCTGTGGAACTGCACTCCGTCATCGTCGAGGTGGACGATCGGAGCGGCAAGGCGATCCATGTGAAACGCCACACCTTGCAGGGCGATTAGGCCGGCTTGTCATGCATCCGGGGCAGCCATCGCGAACCTCGATTCTCGTGGCGGCGGCGCGTGCATTCGGCGCGCGCGAGCCGGATGCGACGGTGCGGAATCCGGATTATCTCGCCGAGCGTATCCTCGGGCCTGCCGAACGGCAACTGATCGCGGATCATCCGATCGCCGCCGCGCTGGAACAGGAGTACGAGAAGGCCCGCGAGAATCAGGAGGTCGACCGCATCTCGAACCTGATGCTGGTGCGCACACGCTTTATCGACGAGCACCTGGAGCGGGCGGTCGCGGCCGGCGCCGGGCAGGTCGTCATTCTCG
>CAZXCO010000647.1:0-5920 GCA_964639095.1 uncultured Solibacteraceae bacterium | reverse complement strand
TGTGTCTGGCGGCGGAGGCGCCCGGCCCTACTATGTCGAGCGCACGGCGGGCGACCAGTACAAGAGCCTCTTATTCCCGAACTACCACTATGTGAAGCTGACGCTGGAAGCCGATCGGCTGCACGGCGACATGTACCGCGTCGCGAATCCGGAGGCTGCAACGCTGTCGGTGGAGCTGAAGGATTCCTTCGACATCCCCGTGAAGCCCCGCTGACGGAGGCTCCCGGGACCGCCTCCTGGCGTTGACAACCCGGCAGGCGCGCTACATGTTTGACTGAAATGCTGGCCCGCAGGTTTCCCGCGCCGAGGTGAGTGACGGTCGGGTGCGACCTGTTACCCGTCACTCACTGAATGTGACCCCTCAACGCGTATCCACCGGACGCCCTTCCCTGTCTTTCCAACCGGAGGGCAGTGGAACAGAGAACGCCCTCGCTGACAGCATGGAGAGGAAACCACAAATGAGGAAGCCGTTATTGTTACTGGCCGCCAGCGTCGGCCTGATCGCAGGATCCACGCCGTTGCTGGCCCATCACTCCTTCGCGGCGGAGTACGATTCGAAGAAGCCGGTCCAGCTCGACGGGGTCGTCACCAAAGTGGAATGGATGAACCCCCACGCCCGGTTCTATATGGACGTGACGGACACGAGCGGCAAAGTCAGTCACTGGGAACTGGAACTCGGAAGTCCGAACGGCCTGCAGCGGGAGGGCTGGACCAGACACTCCCTGAATCCCGGGGATCGCGTGACGGTCAACGGCTTTCTCGCCAAGGACGGAAGCAATCTCGCCAACGCCCGTGACGTGAAGCTGGCCGATGGCCGCAGACTCTTCGCCGGCTCCTCGGTGGGCCAGGAGACCGGGTCCAAGTAAGCTCCGGCGTTCCAGGTGATCAATGCGGGGACCTGCCCGGCAGGAGAAGCGAAGCCGGGCAGGCCCCCAGCCGCTGTGAAATTCGAGGCTCGGAGCCCATCTCCCGCGCTTTCTCAAACGCAATCCGCCGGGCCAGCCCGAGCTCAGCCGCGATTCGCCTCCGGTCCTCGCAGAACGCGCTCGAACGCCGGATCGAAACCCACCTGAATTCGGCTGAGGCGCCATTCGATCACCTGGATGATCTCGACGGTCCGCGAATCATGCGACCACGAGGCGTTCTGAAACGCAATCTCCGTCACGAGGCCGGGATCGACCGGCAGACCCCACGAGCATGGCGCATGGAAATGCGGAACCGGCCGCCAGCCCGCCGATTCCAGCAGCCCGCCCGGGCGCCGCGCATTCAGCGGCATCAGCCGAAAGAGACATGTTCCGCAAGCCCTGCCGTCAGCTCGTACGGATCGCGAAAGGTGCTTTTGCGTGGCCGCCGCAGTCGCACCTTCCCGACGTAATTCATACGGCGCTCAAACGCAGGCTCTCCGTGATGCAGTTCTTGAGCAGGTGAATTTCGAAAGGGTCCTGCGCGCACTGGAACCTCTGCCGGGATCAGGAACAGCGCTATCCCGAACAGCAGACGACACGCGGGCGCGCAACAGCGTGCCTTGTGGCGAGGAGGACGACACTGGCGCGGCCGTCAGACGGGGTCTGCGAACCGGAGCTGTGCCGAAAAAAGAAATACGCCCGGACTGGCTACCGGCGCTCGGGATCGCGCACACAGCAGCGGAACGCCGCGCCGACGTTCAGAAGGACGAGCAAGGCCATCCGGCGTGCGATCTTGCGGCGGACCGCCGCGTTTACTTCTTTGTCAGCGTCGCCGTCATTGCTTTGGAATCGGTATTCCAGGCGATCAGGGTTTCGTTGCCAGCCCGAACAAGCCTCGGATATCCGAGGTTTTTCCTCGTTCCGGTGGCCACCTGCGTCACCGGCCCCGCAGTCCCGTTGGGCGCCACATAGCGGGCCAGCAGTTTCGCATTATCGCCGCCGCGCTCCAGCCAGGAAACCCATGCCCCGCCCCCGTCATCGATGGCGATGGCCGTGTAGCCGTAGGCGCCGCCCGTGCTGACCACCACGGCCCGGCTGAAGTCCGCGCCGGAATCGGGAGAGAGAGCCAGTTCGACGCGCGGCTTGTCGCCCGCCGCTGTATACCACGAGACCGCGACCTTTTCGCCGTGCGCGGCCACGGCGGCGGCGTTGACGGGGCATGCATCCACTTGCCACTTATCCGGAGAAACGATCTTGGGCGAAGTCCAGCGCCCGTTTTCGAAGCGCGTCACCGCGATGTCGCGGATGTCGTCTTTCGTGTGATCGCGATAGGCCACCAGCAAACCCCTCGCCGTCTTCGCGGCGGCGGTGGGGCAGCATTCGCAGACATCCGCGTCGAGAGTCTCTTCCTTCAGCTCGTTGCCATCCGCCGCAATCAGACTGCGCATCAGCGTGGTGGGCGCATCGGGGCCTTTCAGCGACTGCAGAAAGAAGACTGACGCCGTGCCATCGCCATTCGAGACCATGGAGGCCAGCCCGTGTTCGACGTCGCTCTTGTCGCGCTGCGCCGGAGCCGGAGGCGTCCATTTGATGCCGTCGCGGGAGGACGATACATAAACGAATTCCGCCTCCGAATCCGGCTTCGGCGTCTCAATCCAGTGCGCCATAAACGCGCCGTGCGGCATGGCAATCACTTCCGGCAGCTCTGCCGGATGATGGAAGAAATGCCGGTGCGATGCGATCGTGCGCGGCTGGGACCACTGCGTTCCGCGCCGGATCGCATATTTCAACGTGTCCGACTCCACCCAGCTCATCAGCGCGTTTCCGTCCTGCGTGACCGACCAGTTCACCTGCGAACTCTCAGGCCCTGAAGGGTTCGCGACCGCATTCACCGTCAACGTCTGCCCTGCCGCCATACCGGCTGCGAGCACCAACACCAGCGCACTGTTTCGCATGGAACTCTCCGATCAGAATGTAAATTTCAAAGCGCCCTGCAAAAGCCGGGGAGCCGCGGCCTTCACCACCTGGCCGAACAGCGGGCTGTCAATGTTGCCCTGGACTGCCGCCGGACCGAAGAACTGCGCGTGATTAAACACGTTGAAGGCCTCCATTCGGAATTGTAGGCCCTTGCTCTCGCTGATTTTGAAATTCTTCAGCAGAGCCAGATCCGTGTTGAACATCCCCGGACCATAGAACGAGCGGCGCGAGGCATTTCCCGGCGTGCCCAGAGCGTTCGCCGTAAACGCGTTCGTATTAAAGTAAGACAGCCCGTTGCGTGGATTGCCGTTCAGGTTGAGCGGCAGTCCGTTGTAATCCGCTGTATCCAGGCTGTAGCTGTTCACACCGTTCGGGTTGCTTCCCTGCAAAGAATTATCGCCCAGACTCTTGATCGTAACCGGAAAGCCGGAGCTCAAACGCGTAATTCCGGAGATCGACCATCCGTCAGTCAGGACCGGGAGTCTCTTGGTCAGCCTCGCCGTCGGAAGCTGATACTCATAGCTGCCGACTAAATTGTGTCTGAGGTCCCAGGCCGAGAGAGCCCGCGTTTGTTTGTAGTCGAACGGGTTTACCGTATCTCCCAGAGCGGAGGCCTGATCGATGGATTTGCTGTATGTATAGCCGAGCAGGAACGAAAACTGCGGTCCGGAGTGGCGAATCGTGGCCTGGAAGGAGTTGTAGGTGGAATTTCCGAATGAGCCCTCAAAGTCGTCGTTGCTGAAAGCCGAGCCGAAGGGTCCCCGCGTGCCGTTGAAGACCTGCCCGGACGTACTGGTATATTGCGTGTCCTCCCCGAAGGCCTTGCAGGTGGGCGACCCCGGCTGGACCGAGCTCGCATCGTGCAGCGCCAGACACAGCGCCGGATCGCCGGGATTCACCGAGTACGTCAGCAGCAAATGGTGGGCCTGCGAGCCGACGTAGGCGAGACTCAGGAGCGTGTTCTTGCCAAGCTGCCTCTCGATCGAAACAAAGTAGTTCTCGTTGTAGGGATACGTGTTCTTCGGGTTCGGCCCCGTGGCGCCGGCAATCGGCTCAAAAACCGAGAAATCAAAGGTATTGTCCGGATTCGAAATGCTGGTGTTGAGCCGGGGAAAATTCAGAGGAAACGGATTCCCCGTGAATGAGCCGTTGGATGCCGTCCGGAAGGGTTCGTCGAACTCCGCCGGACCCGGACTGGTGTAGCTCAAACCATACGGAGGCTGGGGGAGATCGAAGCCCAGCACCTGCCCTTGAATCACCGAATAGAACATTCCGTAGCCGGCGCGAATGCTGGTGTTCCCGCTTCCGCCGAGTAACCTGCCAAGGAAACCGCCCGGACTGTCCGGTGACCAGGCAATACCAATGCGCGGCGAAAACTTATTGGCCTGCGGAACGAGTGTGGGCGGGATCCCTTTATCCGTCGGATAAACCAGCCCCAGCGGCGCCGTCTGGAAGACCTGTGACTGCTGCCCGAGCGAAAAGGTCGGTTCCTGGTGGAATTTCTCCGACCAGTACTGCATCAGTTCCCAGCGCACGCCATAGTTCAGGGTCAGGTTCGGGCGCAGGCGCCAGCTGTCCTGCGCGTATGCTCCCGCGTACTTGTGACGAAGATAGAAGGTCTGTGAGTCAGCCTGATTGTAGGTGCTCGCAACTCCGATCAAAAAATCGGCGAAGTCCAGGCCGGTCTCGGCGCCCGAGAACAGGAAGGAGCCGTTGTAGGTGGGATTCGAGTTGACATTCACCTGCTCGTAGCTTCCCTGGAATCCGGTCTTGAAGGTGTGGTTGCCGATGACCCGGGAGTAGTTGTCATTCAGCCCATAGGTATTGTTTACCTGCTGCAGGTTCGTGATCGGCACGCCCATGACGAACGAGTTGAAAATCACGTTTTCCACGCCTTCGATGCCTGGGTCCAGAGGCACGATGCCGGCGGTGCCGACGCCCGTCTTAAAGCCCTGCGATTCGAGACTCGGGCCAACGCCGCCCTGCGGCTGGCCCACCGTGTTGTTGCTGCGCATGAAGCTGAGCCGGAGGTCGTTGACGGCGGTCGCGCCGAAGGTCTTCGTGTGACCGACGGTGAACAGTTGCCCGCGCCCCAGATTAATGGCGTTGAAGCCGGGTACGCTCGCGCCGCCCTGGCCTGTCGGATACGGGTTATTGAGGTTGAAATCGTCCACAAAGTAGTAGGCCGAGAACATCCCCCATCGATCGCTGTTGCCGTCAAAGCGGAAACTGCCTTTGTCATCCCGGGTGATTTGCGCTTCCGCGCCGGTGGAAAAGGTTGACGGTCCGAGGTTCGGCGACGGGATGTACTGAAGCAGGTTCCGCGCCGGCGCCGACCAGGCGCGCTGGGGAATGATGGCGTTGGGGAAGACGCACTGTGCGGTCGTCGTGCAGCTGGGCGCATAGTATGCCTCACCGGCCGTGACCCCGTACCCCAGCCTCTGGGTTAACTGTTGCGCTTCATATGGCCCGCCCACCGTGCCTTTTAGCGAGCTGGCAAGATCGGAGAGATCGCCGGTCCGATTCGCCAGCGAAGGGACTGCGATCAGACCGGAATCGATGCCCTGCGTCGTGCGCGTCCCCTGGTAATCGGCGAAGAAAAAGAGCTTGTTCTTCTTGATTGGGCCGCCCACCGCGCCGCCGAACTGGTTCTGACGGAAGAAGCTGCGTTCCGGGGAAAAGAAATTGCGCGCGTCGAGATCCGTATTGCGCAGAAACTCGAAGGCCGTGCCGTGGAGATCGTTCCCGCCGGATTTGGTCACGGCATTGACGATCCCACCGCTGTAGTCGCCGTACTGGGCGTCGAAATTGTTCGTCAGCACCCGGAACTCCGCCAGGGAATCGAGGTTGGGTACGATCAGGGTGCCGCCGTTCATCAATTCCTTGACGTCGGCGCCATTGACCATAAACCCATTCGCATCTTCGCGCTGGCCGGAAATGGACTGGTTGCCCGGGTTCAAAGTTCCCGACGGGTTGATCGCCACCGTGGCGCCAGCCATGACCACCGAGTCCGGCTGCTGGGTCGATACCGGCACGAT
>CAZXCO010000646.1:0-3959 GCA_964639095.1 uncultured Solibacteraceae bacterium | reverse complement strand
ATAACTGGTGAATTCGAGCTGCCTCGTCCGCAGCGAGCGATTCGTGATCCTCAGCCGGCGCAACTCAACGTCGTCTTCCGTCGCGACGGTGACGTCCAGAATCGTCTCGATGCCGGACACGCGGCGATGGATCTCGGCGCGGTCCGACGCGAACCGAACCGTGAGCTCGCCGGTACGCGCCGGGAACGGCTTGTGGGTCGTCGCCCAGATCTCGTCGGACCTTACGTCGCGAACGTAGATGAAGGAACCCCAGGGATCGAGCGTGGTGTCGGAACGCCAGCGCGTCAGATCGAAATCGCCCCAGCGGCTGTAGCCGCCGCCCGAGTTCGTAATCATGAGGGCGTAGCGTCCGTTGCCGTGCAGGTGCACTCTGGGGGCGGCCGTCTCCTCCGTCCAGACGCGATCGGCGGCCTCTTCTTCCGTGACGACGTGGACCGGAACCGCTCTGCTCTTCGCTTCGATGAAGGCGTGCCGGGTGATCGGAATGCCCTCGAAAAGAAGGCTCTCGACGGAGCGAATGCGAAGATCCCCGTGAAAGCGGCGCTGCATCACGTCGCGCTGCAGAACGTTGGCCAGCGCCGTGAGACTCATCCCCTGATGGTGAGCCATGTAGCAGTAAATAACGACGCCGCGCTCCCCGCTTTTCCGTTTTTCGCGCGAAAAGTCGATGGATTCGTAGAATCCCATCGGACCCGACAGACCAAAACTGCGGAGACGCCTCAGATTATCCGTGCCGCTCGCCGGATCCACCAGCAGGGCGAGCGCGCTTGCATACGGCGCCACCACCAGTTCCTCTTCCGTGCCCGGATTCAAAGCCAGGTCGGGTACGCCAAACGCGCGGTACTGGTAAACCTGGTGCGAATCGAGCGCGCTCCACCCCGATTCGGAGATGCCCCACGGGATGCCGTTGGTGTTGCCGTATTCGATCTGGCGCTGAACCGCGTCGCGGCAGGCATGATCGAGCAGCGAGTTGGTATAGATGCGCGTGAACAGAAGCGGCATCATGTATTCGAACATGGTGCCGCTCCAGGACAGCAGCGTCTGGCCGTGGGGTGAGTAAACAAACGGCCGCGTCATGGCGAACCAGTGCTCGCCCGGTACATCGCCCTTCGCGATTGCCACCAGACTCGCAAGCCGGCATTCACTGGCCAGCAGATCGTAGTGGCTGGTGAATTCGCGCGGCCCTCCCACCGCGTAGCCGACGCCGAACAGCTTGCGCGCGGAGTCGTAGAGAAAACGCATGTTGATGCCGCCGGCGATCTCCTCGGCCGCAGCCATCACCTTCCGCAGCCCGGCGACTGTCTCGGCTGCGTTGGCGCGCGCGGCCGCATATTCCGCGCTCAGCTGATCGAGCCAGGGGGAAAGCTCCGGGCGCAGGTCGGGGCGCCCCTTCCACGCCAGAATCGAATCCATCGGCGTCACCGGACCTTCGGCCAGCGTCAGCAGGGAAGGAATCTGCCGCAGGGCGCGCCGGCGAAGTTTCGGGGCATCGCGATCGATTGCCGCCAGCAGGGAATCGGGCGGCGACGCCAGGGTTTCCATCCATTGCAGGTAGCGATCGGCCACGCTGGTCCAGGAAGTCAGCTCGGTGGCCAGCTGGCGTCCCCAGTATGCCCGTTCATCGGTTTCCTGGATGTGCCATCGTTGCGATTCCCGCAGCCGTTGGGTCGGTCCCAGCGCCATCCGGTAGCGGCCGATCAGTTCGTGGCCGTCCTTTGCTCCCCGCAGGAGCCGCCGCAATGCGTGGAGAGTGACTGTTGCGGAGGGATCGTCGCCGCACTTTTCCGTGAGGATCGAGAGCGTGTCATGCAGCGCGCGCAGTCCAACCATCCCGATGATCGGGGCGCGCAGGACATCGTTGCAGCCCTGCTGCAGGACCCACAGCGCCGCAATCAGGTTGCCGCTGTCGACGGTCGAGACGTAGCGGGGATGCAGGGGCTCGAGTGTACGGGTGTTGTACCAGTTCAGCAGGTGCCCCTCGTAATGCTCCATGCGCGCCACGGTATCGAGCGTGCGGGAGCACCGCAGGCAGAATTCGTCCGCCGTAATGTATCCGAAATCGCGTGCCGCCAGCGCCGAGGTCAGCCAGAGCCCGATATTGGTGGGCGATGTCCGGGCCGCAACCTCGACGCGGAGCGCCAGTTGGGAGTTGTCCGGAGGCAGCCAGTTCGATTCGGGCCCCACCAGATCGTCGAAGAAACGCCAGGTTTCGCGCGCCAGCTGTCGCAGAAAGAGCGTCTCGGTGCTGCTGAGCTGTTTGCGCGCGAGGGAGCGCCCGGGTCTCCCGAGCCAGCGCATCAATGCCGGCGAGACCACCCAGAGGATGACGAAAAAAGCCGTAGGCGCGAACTCGCCTTCCATCAGAAGCGCGATGATGAGGCCCGTCGAAAGAGCGGAGATCGCGAGCAACTGGCGGAATGTGGCCACGCGGTGCCGATGCGCCTCTATGCTCGCGCGGTCCGCCGTATGCCACTCCAGCAGCTTGCGGCGGCTGACCAGGCGCCGGTAAAACACGCGCACGATCGCATCCACCGAAAGCCATGCCTGGTGGGGCAGGAAGGAAATCATGACGACCGCGCGAACCAGTTCGTCCGCCGCTCCCTGCCAGCCATGAACCGCGCCCTGCATGCGGCGCGCGAGCCGGTCGAGCAGAGGCGTGAACGCCGGGATGGCGACTGCGAGCCCCACCACGAGGCTCCAGACAACGGGGGCCGCATTGGTGAGCCATCCGAGCAGGAGAAGCAGCAGGGCTGCCACGGGCACGAGGCTGCGGCGCAGATTGTCGAGAATCCGCCAGCGGTTGATTCCGTTTAACGGATTCGGCGCGAGCGCGCCCGACCACGCGGGGGCGCGGCGCAGGCTCCAGCGCGCGATCTGCCAGTCGCCCCGGATCCAGCGGTGCTGGCGCGAAGCATAGTTTCCGTAATCCACCGGCAGATGTTCGAAGAGCTCGATGTCGCTTGCCAGCCCGACGCCGACGTGCGCACCCTCGAGCAGGTCGTGGCTCAGCAGAGTTTCGGCGGGAAACCGGCTGCCCACCATGGCATGGAAGGCGCGCACGTCATAGATCGCTTTCCCGTGAAAGATGGCTTCGAGGAAGAGATCCTGCTGCGCGTCCGACACGGTCTGCGAGTAGGGATCGGTGCCGGTGGCGTCCGCAAAGATGCGCGTGAAGCGCGTGGCCGTGGCGCTGGGCAACGTGATACTGACGCGCGGTTGAATGATCGTGTACCCGCTCCGCCGGACGCGCGTTTCCGGATCGATCGCCACTTTATTCAGCGGATGGGCGATGGTTTCGATCAGCCGGCGCCCCGCATCGGCCGGCAGTTGCGTGTCCGCGTCGAGCGTAATCACGTATGAAATCGGCGTGCGCAGGGTCCCGGTGTCGAGAATCCGTTTCTCCCGGTCGCCGCAGAGGAATGCATTCAGGTCTTCCAGCTTGCCGCGCTTGCGCTCGCGGCCGATCCAGCTCTGTTCGCTCGGGGACCATGTGCGCGGGCGATGAAACAGCAGGAAGCGGTCGCCCGCTTCGGCTGCCGCGTCGGGCGCGAGCGGATAGCGCCTGTTCAGCGCCGCGATGCCTTCACGCGCCGCCTGCAGCAGTTCGGTGTCGTTCGGCGCCTGTGGCTGGGGTGAATCCGTGAAATCCGCAAAGAGGCTGTAGAAGATATTCGCATTCCGGTTGCCGAGATACCGGACTTCCAGTTTTTCGATCTCGGCCCGGATCACCTCGCGGCTGGTGAGCATCATGGGCACGACCACCAGCGTTGCGTGGGCGGTCGGAATGCCGCGCCGGAAATCCATTTTGGGCAATGGATCGGGCGGCAGCAGCGAAATCACGAACGCGTTGACAATCTGCACGCACAGTTCGCTCAGGGGGAAGATTGAGAGCGCCGTCAGAGCCGCCAGAATGGCGAACTGGTGAACGCCGGCTTCGCGCGCGAGCAGCCAGGACACAA
>CAZXCO010000645.1:0-3350 GCA_964639095.1 uncultured Solibacteraceae bacterium | reverse complement strand
GATGCTCGCGGCGTTGCGAATCCCAGCAAGGTTCGCGGCCGTATCGAAGTCCACCAGAAGCTCGCCGTCCTCGGCGCCGCCTGTTTCGACAATTCCTTTGACGGCACAGTTCGATGGGCCGAGACGCATGGTCGAGCCGATTTTTACTCTGAGGCGGGCTGCAAGCGACCGCCCCGCGATGCAATCCCCGGGGCCGATCGCCCGGCTGCCGGTCATACGCCAGTAGGACGTCATGCCCTCCGCCTTCGCAGGCACAAATCCGGCGACAACGATGGTCTCGGCGCCGGACCTGGCCGACGTCACGAGAAACGGAGCGGCGCTCGCACCCAGTTTTTCCGCCGCCTCGACCATCGCCAGCGGAACGGTCTTCCCGCTCAGGGGAACGGCGTTGATGTTGGCGCCGTAGCTCTGAAACTCGTCGCGCAACCGCCGCTCCACGGTCCCGTAGATCCCGAACAGAACCGTCGCCAGCGCCGCCGCGACGGCCAGGGCGGAAAAAGAGAGCAGAAGCCTCTGCTTCCGGTACTGCAGCGCACGCAGTGTGAAACGCAGGAACATCAGACGCCTTCGCGCAGGATGCCGGCGGGCTCCATGTGCAGCGTGCGGTACAGCGGCTGCGCAGCGCCCGCGACGGCAATCGTCATAGCGGCGATCACGATCAGGAACGGAAGGACCCAGCTCACCTCGATCGAATCGTGAAAGACCGCGGAACCCACATAGTGCGCCAGCAAAACGCCGCCGAGAGTGCCGGCAACACCTCCGGCCAGCCCGACCAGCGCGATCTCGATGCCGAACAGAGTCGCCACCAGACCTTTCGTGGCGCCGATCGCCTGCATGATGGCGTCTTCGCCGCGGCGTTCCATCATCGTTGTGGCCGTCAGGCTCCAGACCGTCAGGCCGGCGGAAAACAGCGCCACAAGCGTAATCAAACCCATCAAGCCGCCAACGCTCGAGAGAATCTTTCCTTCCGAATCCGCCACCTTGCGGACCGGACGGGCGTGCGTGCCGGGCAGCGCCTCCTCGATTTCGTGCGCGATCGAGATGGCGTAGTTCGAACAGCTCCAGCGCTCGTAATCTTTGGAGGTCATGGTGCGGGGATCGCGGCGCGCAAAATCGTCTTCCGGTTTGGTGAGCGCCGCTACATCGATGCGATCGACCTGACCGGCCCGCCCCGTGAGCTGCTGGAGCGTTTCGAGAGGCACGAGCACACGATCATCCACATCTTCACCGGTAGAGAGGATGCCGGCGATGCGGAACGGCGCGCCGAAGATCGTGATCGTGCCGCCCGGCTTCCAGCCGTTCCGGCGCGCCACGCCGGCGCCCACGATACATTCGCTTGAAGCCCCTTCGCTCCAGCGCCCCTCGACAACTTGCCACGCGGGATTCACGGCCCGGATACCGGTAGTCTGCATGCGGCCGTCCGGCGTCTTGTAGAGATGCGAAAACCAGACGCCCTCGACCTGCAGGGCGCCGTCGCGGGCGGCGATCGAGGGCGAAAATCCGGTAATGCTCAGACCCCAGAAAATCTTTTTGATGTTCGGGACCTGGGATTCAGAGATGTAATTCGCGGCGCCCGCTGCCCCGGCCGTGATGGAGCCGAGCCCCCCGGTCAGGGCCGCGGCGCGCGGCGTCACGACAATGTTGGCGCCCACCGCGCGCAGTTCCGCATTGATCCTGTCGCCGATGTCGAGGACAACGCCGAGCATGGCGGTCGCCACCGCGGAGCCCATCGCAATCGCGGCAATGATGAGCGCCTTGCGTCGCGGCGCCCGCCGAATCGATTCCTGAACGAAACGGAGGATCATACGCCGCTCAGATCAGCCGGCATGCCCTTTCTGGAAAATCCGCGCGCCCGGATCGAGCGCGGCCGCATCGATCACGAGCATACCGCCCTCGACGTGAGACTTCAGCGGAATCGGATTGCAGCCGCCCTTCACGCCGATTGTCGAGGCCACAATGGAGGACCCGCAGTTCCGGCAGATCACTTCCGAGCCTTTCTGATAGAAGCCCTGCGTGCCGCAGATCTCGCAGGCGTCGAACGCCGCCGCCAGCGTGTGGTCGGCCTTCTCCATCACGATGAAGCGCACGCTCACCCCGCCATCCTCGAGAGAAAAGCGGTGCAGGATGCCGTCGCTGACGGACGCAACGGGAATCCGTACGGCGCCATTCTGAAACGTGACGGGCTCGGCGGCCGAAAGCGCCATGGCCTGCCGTGCATAGATGTATTCGGCCGTGATCAGCAGAATGAAGACACACGAAGCCGCGGCGGAAGCCGTCATCCACAGACGTTCGCGGCGCGCCGACCACTGCGCCTTGCGCAGCGCGGCTCCTTCGAGCCCGTCCACGCGGGAACCGCGCCGCCTGCGCCACTCCAGCAGCATCATTGCCGCCGCCAGCGACAGGATCGTCACAAAGAAGAAGATATCGTTCTTGACCACCGGCCCCACGATCGCCATTTCGCGGCTGCTGGACGGCAGAACCTGACTTTCCGAGAGCTCATGCAGTCCCGTGATGCCAAGCTGAACCACCACAACCATCAGGATGGCCGTCGTGATCTGGAAGAACTGCCTGAGGTTGACGCGGATCGTCCCGCGCACAAAGCTGACGCCGAACAGAACGGCGAGACTAATGCCGAGCACCGCTCCGAGAGCTTCGAGGATGCTGGACGTATCCAGACGCACGACACCGTAGAGCAGAAGTACGGTTTCGACGCCTTCGCGGAAAATCATCAGAAAGACAAAGAGGAAAACGCCCCAGCTTCCCGCCCCGCCGGTCGCGTCCTTTTGCAACCGAGTTTCAATTTCACCTTTCAACCTGCGCCCGTGCCGGTTCATCCAGAGGACCATGCTGAAAACAAAAACGGCGCTCACGAGCAGCGTCCAGCCTTCGTAGGCATCGTCGTTGAGGCCGATCTTCGAAAAGCCCCAGGCGGCAATAAAGCAAGCAACAACGGCACTTATAAGGCCGCGGTAAACCGCCGGCATCAGCTCGAGCCGGCCGGTCTTTCGGAGGTACGCGACGGCGATGGCGATCACCAGCGCGGCCTCGACTCCCTCGCGCAGCGTGATCACGAAAGTCTGGAGCATAGAAGCAACTCAGTTGCAATCCGATTGTAGCAGGGGCCACGCGGCGGCAGCAGATCGTGCAACGCCATCCGGGCGGCATACCGCGATCCGAATACCATCCCCACTGGATTGACTTTGCCCCGCCCCGGGGGGGATCATTCACACAGAGGGACTTATGCTCAAGCAGAGCCGCATCTCGTCTGCCATGATTCTGATGGCGATGACGGCAGCAGCCGGCGCCGCGCAGGTCGTGACTTCGGCCCACTCCGGAACGCTTCATTACTT
>CAZXCO010000644.1:0-5585 GCA_964639095.1 uncultured Solibacteraceae bacterium | reverse complement strand
CTCGAGAACGTGGAATCGGCGGCAAACGGCTCGTCCAGCAAAGCAGCCCCGTCGAGGCTATGGTGCTCCACGGCCTTTCGAACCGCCGGATCGAGCATCAGGTTGCGGTCATCACTGTGGGGATTTGTTGGCCAACAGACGAGCATGCTTAAGACTGCCCTCAATCGAGTGAGTCAGGCTCGTCTGCGCTCGGCGCCAATCTCCTTCGGCAGAGACCGGGACATGGTCATTTTGCTTTCTGTTGATGACCACGGTCGTTCTGCCAGCGGTCACGCTCTCGCGAGTGGGCAGCTTGCGTTATCGCTGGCATTCGCAATGACGCTCACCTTCGCCGCGTTCGCGACGATCGGCTTCGATGCCGATAGTCAGAGTACTCAAGGAACCGCTGGCCTGCTGCTTGTCGTAAAAGAGTGACCAGGCGCTCCAGGTGATGACAGGCTCGCTTGCGAGTCCACCGCGGCGTCCGCCAGCGGCCGGGTTCTCAGCTTCAGCCCGCCAGAACTTCGATCACATTCAGGTCGACCGCTGAATCGTCCCTCAAGCGCGAGGAAAGTCCTCCCATCACCCGCACGAGTTGTTGACCGGTCCCGCCGGACCCGCTCCGCGCTTGTGCATGGGAAATGCCGAGCTTCTGCATTCTGGCGATCAGGGTTGTTCTGGGCAGCCCGAGTTGGGCGGCCGCCCCACGCGGTCCGCCAACCACCCAGTTGGTTTCCCGCAGTGTCGCTGTGATGTGTGCGCGCTCGGCGTCGGCCAACGTTTGGGCGCTGGCCGGATCGCCAGCCGAAGGTGCGCGAATCGGCACAACCTCAGCTTGTCCCAAATGCTCCACCGTCCGATGGCTCAGGACAGGACCTTTCGTCATGATGACGCCGCGCTCGATGACATTTTGCAGCTCTCGAACGTTGCCCGGCCAGTCGTGCTGCTCCAGCGTGAGCATGACTTCGGCAGGGATGGTCTCGATCGACTTACCCTGTTTCGCGGCGAACTTTTGGACAAAGTGTTCCGTGAGCAGCCGAATATCGCCGTCCCTGTCACGCAGCGGCGGCAGGGCCATCGGGAACACGTTCAGCCGGTAATAGAGATCCGCTCGGAATTTTTTCTCCTGGACCATCTGCCAAAGATCCTGATTCGTCGCCGCAATGACCCTCACGTCGACCTGCACTGCGCGGCCGCTTCCGAGCCGAGCGACTTCCTTCTCCTGAAGGGCGCGCAGCAGTTTCGGCTGAAGCTCCAGCGGAAGATCGCCGATTTCATCCAGAAACAGCGTCCCACAGTCCGCGGCCTGAAAACGCCCGACCCTCTGAGTGACGGCGCCGGTGAAGGCGCCCTTTTCATGGCCGAAGAGCTCACTCTCGACCAGAGCCGCGGGCAGCGCCGCGCAGTTGAGCGCCACAAAAGGATTTCTGCGCCGGGAGCTTGCCTCATGAATGCCACGCGCAATCACTTCTTTTCCGGTGCCTGTTTCGCCCTGAATCAGCACGGCGGAGTCCACAGGCGCAACGATGTCGATGTTCTCGAGCAAAGCGCGGAATGTCGCGCTGGATCCGATCAAATCTGAGATAGCCATCATCACTCTCCTTGCCTGGACGGAAATCCGAGGACATGAACTGACAGGACGTCATGCTTCCCTGCCTTCTCGCCAGATCGCTTGCGTTATGCCTCTCCATCGTGGCGGTTCTGGCGATGGAAAACATCCCTCCGATCGGTCATGATCGCGCCCCCCTTTGGTTGAAGACCTTCCTAACGCTTTAGGGTGATGCTCTGCCCCGCCCGGCCGGATCGCTCTCGAATGCGTCGCAGCGGTACCTGAATTTCGCCGCTGGTAGTTCCACATCATGACACTTCAACGCCTCGACCTGCGCCTGCACCATCGCCAAAGCCCGGAATCAGGGCCCCTTCCCGCTCCATTCCAGCCGAAGGACTTCGCTTCTCCACTGACGGCGGCGCCGTTTTCCGCTGCTCGAACTGTGTTCGAATCCTCTTGCTGCGGACGTCGCACCGGCTCAGCCTGTTCTCAAAAGCCTCGGCCGTCCGGCTGAAGCCCGTGCCACCATCGTATTCATCCGGAGTGCCGCAGCGACCAGGGAACGGGTTGTACTCGGCCACAAGTTCTGCAGCGGTAGCCCGCCGAGAGTGGCCACATTGGCGCATCATGGAAAACACGGCACCAGAGAGAACCGAATCTTTCGAACATTTCGCGAAGGCCGCCATGTGATTCACACGCAGACCCGCGAGCAATTGTGAACTGTTGCTCCACAGGGGTCACTTCATACTCTCCTTTTCCCTGCCCCGTCAGACTGGAAACACGTCGATAGTCAAGCCCAGGCACGAAAGCCAAAGCAGTCTTCCCGATTGACGCGGACATGTTCCGTTCCTCCTCATATCCGAAGAGGCGGAAAACTGTCGCGCGTGTTGGCGGATTGGCGATCGCCTCCGTCCCGCAAGCGCGTAACCCGATAAAGGTATCGATGCCCTGCTCCGGCGGGTTATTTCAAAAACCTTCGATCTCGGGATGCCCTGTATGGCTTTCTGTCACATAGTGTGATTGACGGTTGGAGAGAAGCTCGAGCCGCAAGGAGAAGCAATCATGGCAAGATTCTCATTACTCGATCCCACGAAAACGGGCAAACAAGCCCGGGAGCTGGAAGCGACACTCCGCAGCATCGTGGTCGGACAGGACGACGCGATCCGCGAAGTCGTTCAGTCGTATCAAACTCATGTGGCTGGCTTGTGCCCCGCGAACCGGCCGATCGCGAACTTCCTCTTCCTTGGGCCAACCGGTTCCGGGAAAACGCGTATGGTTGAGGCGACGGCACTGGCCCTTTTGAAGGACCCCCGGGCAGTCATCAAGATCGACTGCGCTGAATTTCAGCACAGCCACGAAATCGCCAAGCTGATCGGATCGCCTCCCGGATATCTGGGCCACCGCGAGACCCGTGCGCTTTTGTCTCAGGAGGCGCTGAATCAGCACCACACCGAGCACATGAAAATCAGTCTCGTGCTTTTCGATGAGATTGAAAAGGCTTCGGACGCGTTGTGGAATCTTCTCCTGGGCATCCTCGATAAGGGTGTTCTGACTCTCGGAGACAACCGGAAGGTCGACTTTTCGTCGGCGATGGTTTTCATGACGAGCAATCTGGGCGCGGGCGAGATCGATGCGGTCACAGCTCCGCGCGTCGGCTTTCACGCGCCGGAACAAAACGGAAACACCTGCCGGCCGGAAGTGAGTGCCCGTATGTCACGCATCGGCATCGAAGCGGCCCGCCGGAAGTTTACACCCGAGTTCATGAATCGTCTCGACAAGGTTGTGGTGTTCAAGCCGCTCGGCGATGAGGAACTCCGCAGGATCGTCGACATCGAGCTCGAGCGGGTACAGGAGCGCATTTACGCGGCCGAGGGAAGCACGTCATTCGAGATCAACGTCAATGCCGCCGCCCGTGAGTTTCTGCTGTCGGAGGGAACGGATGCAAGGTACGGCGCCCGTCATCTGAAGCGTGCCATCGAACGGCTGCTCGTGCAGCCGCTGGCGAATCTGATGGCGTCGGGCCAGATTCGGCGCGGCGACGAAATCCGCGTGGGCCACCAGGAAGGCTGGTCCACCCTGTTCTTCTTCCTTGAGGCAGAGGCGGCGGAATACTGGACCGCTGCGAACCTGCTGGCCGCGTGAAATGCCGTAGCAGGAAACACCATGAGAGAGAGCGGCTCGCCAGCCGGCGTGCGGCAAGGCATCGAACCTGTGCCGAGCCGCGTCCTGCTGACCGCCTATCTTGTCACCGGCAATCTCGAGCAGGCAGAGCAGGCCGTGCTCAAAGGGATGGAGCGGTGGAATCCGGACGTGGACCCGGTGGAAGCGCTGGTACGGCGTGTGCTGGCTGATGCGGTATCCGCCCCGGCTGCAGCTGCGGATGGCAAACGGCCCCGCTGGAATCTTCCGGCTGAACTGCTGGCTGTTCTCACCCTCGCGTCTCCGCTGCGCAGTTGTTTCGTATTGCGAAGCCTCGCGGGTCTGTCTTCACACGTGTGTGCGCAACTTCTGCAATTGGCTCCTGAGCAGGTGGACGAATATACCGGCGCGGCGCATCAGGAGTTGGGACGGCATACCACCAGTGAGGTAAGCCGGAGCTCTCCCGATTGAGTTAGCGAAAAAGCCCCCAACAGCGTGACGAAGCCGATCGTCTGTTCGCCCATACTCTGGGCATGAAAAGAACCGACACATCCTCCTCGCCACAGCGTCAATTGAGCAGAAGCATGGGAATGCTTCCGGCCCTGCTGGCCTGCGCGAGCTTCGGTGCATCTTCCGAATCCACGCCCTCCATCGGAAGACAGATCGCGGATATCATGAGCCAGACCCCCAGCGGAAAAGCCGGGCAGCGCTTCGCCCATGCAAAAGGGATCGTTGCCGACGGAACTTTCCAGCCTTCGGCGGAAGCTTCGACGATTTCCCGCGCCGCGCACTTTCGCGGAGACAGTGTTCCCGTTACGGTCCGCTTCTCGGATGGAGCATCCGATGGCGCGGTTGCCGATAACTCACCCGACGCCGGGCCGCAGGGAATGGCGATCCGCTTCCTGACGGGGAGCGGCACGGACATCGTCGCGCTCTCGCATAACGGATTTGTAGTCGGTACGCCGGAGGAATTTCTGGCGCTGCTGAAAGCCGGGGCGGCGACGGATCCTGCTAAACCGCATCCATGGCCGATCGAGGAGTTCCTCGAAAGTCACCCGCGGGCGCTGAAGTTCGTAACCGAGAGCCGCGCCGTACCGGCCAGCTTCGCCACCGAGGCCTTCTACGGAAACAATGCGCTTCGGTTCGTCAATGCAGAAGGCAGGATTCAGACGGGCCGCTATCAGATCGTCCCTGTTGGTGGAACGCAATACCTGAGTGAAGAGGCTGCGAAATCCAGGACGGCGGATTTTCTGCGCGAGGAGCTTACTTCCAGACTCCGGCAGTCGCCGGTGCAGTTTCGATTGTTGCTGCAGATCGCAGGGCCGAACGATACGAGCAACGATGGCTCGGTGGTGTGGCCCGACGACCGGAAGATCGTCGAGCTCGGCGTGATCACGGTGACTGCGGTGAAGGCCAACAGCGCAGCAGCCGAAAAGGAACTGGCCTTCGACCCTCTGCGGCTTACGGACGGCATCATGGCTTCGGATGATCCGTTGCTGCCGCTTCGCTCGCAGGTTTACGCGATATCGGCCGCATCGCGCCGGGAGCACTAAGGGGTAGGCCCGGACCGCGCGCCTTGTCTCAGGACCGACAGCTCGGTCCGGGCGCCAAGCTGTTGGCTGTTCCTGTGGTTCACGCTCACAACCGAATCGCCCTCTCCCGTCGGGTAAGTCCCGATGCGCCGGCCCGCGACGATCACCGTTCCTCGTCGACATGCTCGACAGCGCGACGCGATGGCAGTGGCGCAATCGCATTGGCGCCGTGGTTTGTATTTCTGTATGCGCCGTTGCAATGATGCGCTCATAACACGATCGAGTATGTGGACCGGCTACCGTTCGCGGTAGGTAAAAAGCCTTCGAAATCGTGATGGCTTTACGATCCAAATCCGCCATATTGGGGCTGAGGCTAAATCACCCTA
>CAZXCO010000643.1:0-2589 GCA_964639095.1 uncultured Solibacteraceae bacterium | reverse complement strand
TGATTGCGATTCTGGGCGCGATCGTGCTCGCCCGAAAGGAAATGGACTAAATGCCTGACGTCCTCCAGGCGCTGAACAGCGGTGTTCCGATCTCCTGGTATCTCATCCTGAGTGCGATCCTGTTTGCGCTCGGCGTCGCGGGCTTTCTGTTCCGGCGCAACATCATCACGGTCTTCATGTGCATCGAACTGATGCTGAACGCCGTGAACCTCAGCTTCGTGGCTTTTGCCAACCAGCATAAGCAGGTCAGCGGGCACATCTTCACGTTCTTCGTGATGGTGGTGGCCGCCGCCGAGGCGGCCGTGGGTCTCGCGATCATCCTGACCGTATTCAAGAATCGCGGGACGCTGAACATCGACGAAATCAACTCACTGAAGAACTGATGCAGAATCTCTGGCTCATACCCGCGTTCCCGTTTCTCGGGTTTCTGATCAACGGCATCTTCGGCCGGAAGTATTCGAAGGCGCTGGTGAACCTGGTCGCCGTCGCGAGCGTGCTCCTCTCGTTCCTCTGGGTCATGAAAGTCTTCCTGACCGCTGGCGACCTGGGCCTGAATCCCGTTCACGAGCACTATTTCACCTGGATCAAGAGCGGCCAGTTCTCCGTCGGCTGGGATTTTACAGTCGACAAGCTCACGATGATCATGCTGATGATCGTGACCGGCATCGGCTCTCTGATCCATATCTATGCCACCGGCTACATGGCGCATGAAGAGGGTTATTACCGGTTTTTCGCCTACCTGAACCTGTTCATGTTCTTCATGCTGAACCTGGTGCTGGCCGCGAATTACCTGATTCTCTTCGTCGGCTGGGAGGGCGTCGGCCTCTGCAGTTATCTCCTTGTCGGTTTTTACTTCTTCAAGAAGAGCGCCACAAATGCCGGGAACAAGGCATTTATCGTGAACCGAATCGGCGATTTCGGCTTCTCGCTCGCCATGTTCCTGATCGTGGTGAACTTCGGGACTCTGAACTTCACGGACGTCTTTTCTGCTGCTCCCGGCAAGCCGACGGGAACCCTGACGGCCATCGGGCTGCTGCTTCTTCTCGGCGCCTGCGGCAAATCGGCGCAGCTTCCCCTTTACGTCTGGCTGCCGGACGCGATGGAAGGTCCCACGCCGGTTTCCGCACTGATCCACGCGGCGACGATGGTCACCGCGGGGGTTTACATGTGCACCCGGTCGGCTGTGATCTTCACCCACGCGCCTGCCGCGATGGAAACGGTTGCAATCATCGGACTCGCCACGGCTGCCTTCGCTGCCACGATCGGCCTGCTGCAGAACGACATCAAGAAGGTTTTCGCATACTCGACCGTCTCGCAACTCGGATATATGTTCCTCGGCGTGGGCGTCGGGGCGTTTTCGGCCGGAATCTGGCATCTGATGACGCATGCGTTCTTCAAGGCGCTGCTCTTCCTCGGAGCCGGCAGCGTCATCCACGCGTGCCACGGGGAGCAGGACATGCGCCACATGGGCGGACTGAAGAAATACGCACCGATCACATTCTGGACTTTGCTCGCGGCCTCGCTCGCCATCTCCGGTGTACCGCCCTTTGCGGGATTCTGGAGCAAAGACGCCATTCTGGTCGCGGCGTACCAGCACGCCCCCTGGATGTACTGGATCGGCGCGATTACGGCCGGCATGACCGCTTTTTACGTATTCCGCGCGATCTTCATGACGTTCTTCGGCGAATACCGCGGTCACGGGCATCCGCATGAGTCCCCGGTTTCCATGTGGGGACCCCTGGCCGTTCTGGCCGTGCTCTCCGTCGTTGGCGGCTACATCTTCAATGTCCCCAGAATTCTCGAGAACATGTTTCCTCTCGCCGAGGAACCGGACAATCCCATGCTGATGGCGGTTTCGATTGGCGTCGGCCTCCTCGGCATCGCGCTCGCTTACTACATGTACGTTGTGAACAGGGAACTGCCCGAACGGCTGGCCTCTTCCGCCGGCTGGCTTTACAACCTCATCTACAACAAATACTTCGTGGATGAAATTTACGATACCGTCGTGGTCCATCCGACAGTGGACGGTTCGCGCACCGTGCTCTGGCGCGGCGTGGATCAGGGCATCATCGATGGCGCGGTCAACGGCGTCGGGACGCAGTCCCGAAGTCTCGGCGGTGTTCTGAAGCTGCTGCAATCGGGGAACATCCGGAGTTATGCGAGCTGGGTGCTCATCGGAGCCGTTTGCCTTCTGATTGTTCTGGGCGTTACGGCGATGGGCTTCGCCGCGGGAGTTGGCCGATGAACCTCCTCGATCTGCTTATCGCCATCCCCGGGATCGGATTCCTGCTTGCGCTGCTGATTCCACGCGCGCAGGACAGGGCGATCCGCACCGTCACTCTGGGCTTCTCGCTCGTGACGTTCGTTCTGTCGCTGGGGCTCGCTACCGGCTACCAGTTCGGCCAGCCCGGACAGCAGTTCGTGAGCGACGCCATCTGGATCGCGAATCCGGAAATTCACTGGCACGTTGGCATCGACGGCCTGAGTCTCTGGCTCATCATTCTCTCTACCTTCCTCACGCCGATTGCGGTCGGCGTCTCGTGGCGCTATATCAAGGACCGCGGCAAGGAATTTTTCGCCTTCCTGCTG
>CAZXCO010000642.1:0-18875 GCA_964639095.1 uncultured Solibacteraceae bacterium | reverse complement strand
TTTTCCTGCTAAGAAAAATTGCTCTGAGCCTATCAAGGCTCCGAGCTTGAGAGTCGCTACTTTCTACGATCTACCGGGCCATCCCGTCTGGAGCTTTCAGGTGGCATTAGGGGCAGAGGCGAGTCTTGCCCTCACGATGATTGAAGAATTTCTCACTGCTCATCGCACTTAACTGGCATCCCGGCGGAGACGTTCTCGTACAAGTCCGAAGGGACTGAAAAGTCTGTACTGATTGAATCATGGCTAAAGGAACGATTTTCATCGAGAGCGGGCAGGTGTGTGTGGGATTCAGGCTGAAGGTCAGGAACAAGCGCTGGTTCGTAGGGAAATCGTGCACAGCGCCCCGGGGCGAGCCGAGCCCCTCGAACTGAATTTGAATGGTGGGCTCGAGAAGACTCGAACTTCCGACCTCTTCCGTGTCAAGGAAGCGCTCTAACCAACTGAGCTACGAGCCCACTAGGCGGGAAAACTCAGTATACCAGTCACTCCACAATCGAAGCCATGGTTCCCGGCGAGTTTCCTTCCAGCCGGTTGTTGATGAAAATAAACGCCGGTCTCCCCTCGGTGAGTGCGCTATCGATCAGTTCGCGCAGCGCCCGCCGGACGGGGGCATTGACCTCCTGCACCCGGTCATAAGGGGAGAACTGCTTCACCGCCTCCTCATATACGCGTCCCCGCCGGAGCAGCGCCCGCGCGACAACGAGATTCGCGGTCCGCGAGCCGGGCATCGCCATCTGCTCCGCAATCTCCGGCATTCGCGACCAGGCGTTATAAACATGCGAGACGCTGTGCGCCCGCAGGCAGTCGAAGTAGGCGGGCCCGAGGAACTCCGGATTGCGCACCTCTACCGCGTACGTCCAGGCTTCGGGCAATCGCCCCAGGAACTCGTCGAGGGAGCGCACGAACTCCACCGGTCCGGTCCGGCGCTCCGTTCCGAACTCGAATATCAGGACTCCCGTGCGGCTTCGCCAGGGAGCGAGGGCACGAAGAAAGGACTGCTCCAGCAGGCCCGCGTCGAGGAAGGACGGATTCAGGCGCCCCGCCAGCGCGCCATGGCGCGGGTGTACAGGCCATGCCGGAATCGTGATCTGTTCCGGAACTTTGAACGCCCAGCGGAACGGCTCCGGCGTCTGGGCGAAGAGCTTTGCCCAGAACGTATCGGTGGGGAACTGATAGAACGCAAAGTCGCCGCAGACGGCCGGGAAGACGGAGGCATACTCGTTGAGGCACGTCGCCTCAAACAGCTTTTTCGAAAAGCGTCCCCGAGCCTGGTAGAGCGAGCGGGTATAAATCTGGCCGAGCCAGCCTTCGTATTTCCAGGAACTCCCGCCAATGGAGACGGAACGCGCGGCGAGCGCGCTCAGACGCTCGCGCAGGGCGTCACGATCGAATCCCGCGCGATCGTCAAGAGGGAAAAGAGTATCCAATTCCGCGGGCGGCGTTAATAAGCGCGCATGCTCCGGTAGCCCCAGGGATCCGCTCCGGCCTCCAGCACGCCTCCTGGGGTCACACGAACCAGACCCGGCGCCGAACCGCTCTGCCATCTGGAGCGTGTCCCGATCTTGTGTCCGCGGGCGGCGAGATTCTCGATTACGCTCTGCGGCGTACGATCGTCCAGTTGCAGATCGCCCGGATTCATCGCGTGATTATCGAAGCTCGACACCAGATGCCGGGTTTCGAAGCGCGGCATTTCGATCGCCTGCTCCGAATTCATGTGGAACAGGACGACGTCGAACAGAAGCTGGATCAGCGCCTGTTCCTGATTGTCGCCGCCCGGCGTGGAGAGTACGAGCCACGGCGTTCCATCGTCGTGCGTGACCAGAGTCGGGCTCAGCGTGACGCGGGGGCGCTTGCCGCCGGCCAGTTCGTTCGGATTGCCCGGCACCAGCAGAAAGCTCTGCGCACGCTCCGTCAGAGGAATCCCCGTATCGCCAGCGATCACAGAAGGCAGCCACGCGCCCGACGGTGTGGCCGAGAACATGATGCCGTCCTTATCGATGGCATCCACACAGGTGGTGTCGTGCGCCATCAGGAAGTCGTCGATCTTGGTCCGGACGATTTGCGATTGAGACGGGTGAATCCCCACGTGGCCGCCCACGTTGCCGGGAATGAATTCGAGCGATGCCCGTTCGCCGATCAGTTTCCGGCGCTCATCGGCGTATTTCATCGAGAGCAGTTCTTTGGACGGAATCTTCACGAATTTCGGATCGCCATAGTAGGTATCGCGATCGGCATAGGCCAGCTTCAGCGCTTCCACCAGCGTGTGGATGTACTGGGCCGAATTCACTCGCATGGACGTCAGATCGAAGCCGTTCAGGAGGTTGAGGGCTTCGATCATCGTCGGCCCCTGGCTCCAGAAGCCGGGCTTGTAGATGCGGGCGCCATGAAATTCGGTCGAAACCGGCTCTTCCGGAGTCAGCCGGAACGAGGCCATATCGTCATAGCGAAGCAGTCCGCCGTTGGCGCGGCTGAATTCGTCGATCTTCTTTGCCCCCTCGCCGCGATAGAAATAAGCCCGCACAGCGTCGATGGCTGCCGTGCGGCTCGCGCCCGCGGCGAGCGCCTTTTTCTCCGCCGCCGCCATGCCGCGGAGAGTGCGCGCGAGGTCCGGCTGGCGGAAGATTTCGCCGGGGAGTGGCACGCGGCCATCCGGCATGAAGTGTTTCGCCGAAGTCGGCCAGAGGGTGAAGAATTCGCGGCTGGCCGCGATCGAGCTCGAACGCATCTCATCGATGGCGGCGCCGTCGGCGAATTCGATCGCCGGCTCCACCACATCGTTAAACGATTTCGTGCCGTAGTCGCGCAGCGCGACCAGAGCGGCTTCCGGGAGGCTCGGCACCAGCGCGGCCATGATTCCGGCGACAGGCACCATGCCCTTCAGGCCGGTCTTTGCCGGGGGCTCCAGGATCTCGCCCAGTTTCAGGGGCCGCTTGCGGTAGAAATCCGCGGTAGCCAGTTTCGGCATTGTCCCCACGCCGGCGATGACGTGAACCTTTCCGTCTTTCGTGCGGATCAATATGGGGGCCTCGCCGCCCCATCCCACGTGCGAATATTCCGTGGTCGCGGCCGCGAAGATGCTGGCGACGCCTGCATCCACGGCACTGCCGCCTTCGTAATAGATGCGCATGGCCGCATCGGTCGCATAGCCGCTGCCGGCCGCGATCGCACCGTGAGTCCCGCGCGCGGAAAACTGCGCGGGCCGTTCGGGCGCGCCGGGCCGCTTCTGTGCATATGTCGTCCCGAGAATGGACAGGCCAAGAACGGCGGGAATGAGCAAGGCGCGATGGATTTTCATGATTTTCTCGCTTGCGGTCTCTCGATGGGGTTTGCTCGCTTGCTGCCTATATGATAATGGTAATCCTGTGCGCGAGGGCGAGCGTTTGCCGGATTCCCAGCCGGAAGACTCCGGCGACGTCATGCTTTACTGCCCTGTCTGCTCCACGCGGCTCGAAAGCCGGAAATGCAAGCTTTTCTGCGCGAAGTGCGGCTATTACATGAGCTGCGCCGATTACTATTGAGCGAAATATCCCGGCTGGCGCTTTCATGGTGTACGGCAGCGCGACCGGATGAAGCGAGCAGACATGCAACCACCTGAACCGGACTGGAAGACCGCCGGCATTCGTATTGTCCGGGCCGGCGAACTCGACGCCAACACGCCGCAGACGCCGGGGATGACCCGGGCCGCCGCGATCACGCACGCGCGCACCGGAGCCGACAAGCTTTGGGCCGGAACCGTCGTGGTTGAGCCCGCGGCCCGCACCGGAGCACATCACCACGGCGAAGTCGAAACCGTGCTTTACATCGTGAGAGGCCGGGCTCTCTTTCGCTGGGGCAACCGGCTGGAGTTTTCCGAGGAAGCCGGGCCGGGCGATTTCATTTATGTGCCGCCTTATGTTCCGCATCAGGAGATGAACGCCCGCGCCGATGAGCCGGTGGAGGCGGTCGTGGTGCGCAGCGGCCAGGAACCCGTGGTGGTGAATCTCGATATCGCGGAAGCCAACGAATTTCCCGTTCCCTTTCATCCCCGTCCTGGCGAAAGCGGGTGAGCTTTCTTCCTCTGCTCCTGGCTGCTCTGGTGGGAGGCGCCGCGAACGCGCTCGCCGGAGGAGGAACGTTCCTCGTATTTCCCGCGCTGCTCTTTGCCGGCGTGGCTTCCGTCAAGGCCAACGCCACAGCGTCACTGATTCTTGCGCCGGGAGGCATCGCATCGGCCTGGGTTTACCGGCGAACGCTCGACGGCCAGCCGCGAATGCAGATCGCCCGGCTGGTCTTTGTCAGCCTCGCCGGGGCGGCCGGCGGGGGATTGCTGCTCCTGAACACGCCGAACAAGACCTTCTCGAATCTCGTCCCCTGGCTGCTTCTGACTGCGGCGGCGGTGTTCACCCTGGCGCCCCGGCTTCGCGCGGCCGCGGCCCGCTCGACGGGGCACAAGTCCGAGGCCGCACTTCTTGCCGGACAGTTGGCCATTGCCATTTATGGAGGCTATTTCGGCGCCGGGATGGGGGTGCTGATGCTTTCGCTTTTCCTCATAGCGTCGAACATGAACGTCCAGGTGTCGAACGGTGTGCGCCTGGTCTGCGGCACGTCGATCAATGTGCTCGCCGTGATCCTCTTTGCGTGGCGCGGCGCGCTCGACTGGAAGATCGGGCTCCCGATGCTGGTGGCCGGTGTGCTGGGCGGATACGCCGGGGCGCGGCTGGTCCGGGGACTGAAGGAAGGCAGCGCGCGAAAAGCGATCCTGATCGATGCGTGGGCCCTGACGGCTTACTTTTTCCTGCGGCCGTGACGTTTCACCCGCGGGCGGCGGGTCCCGGCGCGAGTGCGCGAGCGGTCCGCAAGGCGCATCCGTTACAATAGTCCTTACCCCACCTCCAGGAGGAACTGCTGTTGGATTCTGCGATCCTGGCCTTGGAAGACGGAACGGTCTTCGAAGGCAGGAGTTTTGGTGCGCCCGCCGAGCGTTCCGGCGAAGTTGTTTTCAATACCGCAATAACAGGCTATCAGGAGATTTTCACCGACCCCTCCTATACCGGCCAGATCGTCATTCTCACCAACCCACAGATCGGGAATTACGGCACGAGCGTTTCGGACAACGAGGCGTCAAAGCCGTACATCGAAGGTCTGGCGGTGCGCGAATTTTCCAGCGTGACAAGCAACTGGCGCTCCGACGAGGAAGCCCGGGCATTCCTCGAGAAATCCAGCATTCCAGTTATTTCGGATCTGGATACTCGCTCACTCGTGCGCCATCTGCGCAGCCGCGGCGTGATGCGGGGCGTCCTTTCCGCCATCGAAAAGGACGCGCGCAAGCTTGTCGAGAAGGCTCGCTGGATTCCTTCCATGTCGGGTCTCGATCTCGCCAGCCGCGTGAGCACGCCCGAGCGATATTCCTGGACGAGGCCGGTCGAATCCTGCTCGCCCTCCGAAGTGATCGTCACGGCCGCCGAGCCGCGCTTCAATGTGGTTGCCTACGATTTCGGCATCAAGCACAACATTCTCCGTCGCCTTGTCCATGCGGGATGTAAAGTAACGGTCGTGCCCGCGCTGACCTCAGCGGAAGACGTGCTGGCTTTGAAGCCAGACGGGATCTTTTTATCGAATGGTCCCGGCGATCCCGAGCCCCTGACCCGGCAGATCGAGAATGTCCGCCAGTTAATCGGGAAAGCGCCGATCTTCGGAATCTGTCTGGGACATCAGATCCTCGGGCTCGCGCTGGGCGGCCGAACCTATAAATTGAAATTCGGCCATCGCGGGTCCAATCATCCCGTCATCAACAAAATGACGCAGCGCGTCGAAATCACCTCGCACAACCACGGTTTCGCCGTCGATCCGGATTCCCTGAACGCCAGCGACGTCGAGATCACGCATGTGAATCTCAACGACCAGACGCTGGAGGGATTCCGCCACCGCCGCGAGCCGGTCTTCTGCGTCCAGTACCATCCGGAAGCCGCGCCCGGTCCGCACGATTCTCACTATTTATTCAACGATTTCACCGCGTTGATGGCGGAACACAAATAAAATGCCGCGCCGAAACGATCTCCATCGCATCCTCATCATCGGCTCCGGCCCGATCGTCATCGGACAGGCCTGCGAGTTTGACTATTCCGGAACGCAGGCGGCCAAGTCTCTGCGCTCGGACGGATACGAAGTCATTCTCGTCAACTCGAATCCGGCGACGATCATGACCGATCCCGAGCTGGCCGACCGCACGTACGTCGAGCCTCTCAGCCGCCAGTACCTGGAAGAAATCATCGCGCGCGAGCGGCCCGATGCATTGCTCTCGACCGTCGGCGGCCAGACGGCGCTGAATCTCTCAGTGGAGCTGGCCGAGGCCGGCATTCTCGACCGCTACGGCGTCGAGCTGATCGGCGCGAAGATCGACGCCATCAAGAAAGCCGAAGACCGCCTCCTGTTCAAGGACGCGATGAAGAAGATCGGCCTCGAGACTCCGCGTTCGCAGCTTGTTACAGACGTTCAGGCAGGTCTCGATTTCGCCGCGAAGCATGGCTATCCGGCGATCCTTCGCCCCAGCTTTACGCTCGGGGGCTCCGGTGGCGGCATCGCTTACAACCGCGAAGATCTGGTGACGATTCTCGAGCGCGGCCTCGACCTGTCTCCGGTTCATGAAGTGCTCATCGAGGAGAGCGCTCTCGGCTGGAAAGAGTTCGAGCTCGAAGTCATGCGCGATCTCGCCGACAACGTCATCATCATCTGCTCGATCGAGAATTTCGATCCGATGGGCGTGCATACGGGCGATTCGATCACCGTGGCCCCGGCCCAGACCCTCTCCGATCGCGAGTACCAGATGATGCGCGACGGCGCCATCCGCTGCCTGCGCGAAATCGGCGTCGATACCGGCGGATCGAACGTGCAGTGCGCAATCAATCCGAAAGATGGCCGCATGGTCATCATTGAGATGAACCCGCGTGTTTCGCGAAGCTCCGCCCTGGCATCGAAGGCCACCGGGTTCCCGATCGCCAAAATCGCGGCGAAGCTTGCGGTGGGTTACCGGCTGGACGAGATCCGGAACGACATTACGAAAGTGACGCCCGCATCGTTCGAGCCCACGATCGATTACGTGGTGGCGAAGATTCCCAAGTGGGCCTTCGAGAAATTCCCCGGCGCCGAAACCACGCTCGGCACGCAGATGAAGTCGGTCGGCGAAGTCATGGCGATCGGGCGCACGTTCAAGGAGGCTCTGGGCAAAGGGATTCGCAGCCTCGAGACGGGCAGGAAATTCGGATCGGAGACCTTCGACGTCAATCTGATTCCGCAGAAGCTGATCACCCCCACTCCCGACCGCCTCAATTATCTGCGGTTCGCCTTCCGCTCCGGGTATACGACGGCCAGAATCCACGAGATGACCTCGATCGACCCCTGGTTCCTCGAACAACTGCGCCAGGCGGTGGAATTCGAGCAATCGCTCGAAGGCGGTTCGCTCGAAGCGGCGGACGGCCCGGCGCTCATGCGGGCGAAGCGGCTCGGTATTTCCGACGTTCAGATTGCGGGCGCCTGGGACTCGACGGAAATCGACGTCCGCAAGCGCCGCAAGGAACTGGGCGTGCATGCCGTTTTCAACCGCGTCGATACCTGCTCGGCGGAATTCGAAAGCTTCACGCCCTATCTTTATTCGACTTACGAAACTTCCTGTGAGGCCGCTCCGGGCACGCGACGCAAAGTCATGATCCTCGGCAGCGGGCCGAACCGGATCGGGCAGGGAATCGAGTTCGATTACTGCTGCTGCCATGCGTCGTTCGCCCTGCAGGCGGAGGACGTGGAGTCGATCATGGTCAACTGCAATCCCGAGACCGTATCGACCGACTACGACACCAGCGACCGGCTGTACTTCGAGCCTCTCACGCTCGAAAACGTGCTGAACATCGTCGATATCGAGAAGCCCGAGGGCGTGATTGTCCAGTTCGGCGGCCAGACGCCGCTCACTCTTGCGCTCCCGCTCAAGCGCCTTGGCGTGCCGATCATCGGCACCGATCCGGAAAACATCGATCTCGCGGAGGACCGGAAGCTCTTCGGCAAACTGCTCGATGAACTCGGCATTCCGTCCCCCGAAAACGGCACGGCGACCAGCGCCGATCAGGCGATCGAGATCGCAAAGCGCATCGGCTATCCGGTTCTCGTGCGCCCCAGCTACGTGCTGGGCGGGCGCGCCATGGTGATCGTCTACGACGAGGACAGCGTGCGCCGCTACATGCGCGAGGCCGTGACGTTCTCGCAGGACCGCCCCGTACTGATCGACCGGTTCCTGGAAGACGCCGTGGAAGTGGATGTGGACGCCCTGTGCGATGGCGAAGACGTCCTGATCGCGGGCATCATGGAGCACATCGAAGAGGCGGGCGTGCATTCGGGTGACAGCTCCTGCGTGCTGCCGCCGATGTCGATCCCCGAGTCGGAAATCCGGACCATCGAGCAGTACACAGTGAAGCTGGCGCGCGCGCTGAATGTGATCGGGCTGATGAACGTGCAGTATGCGATCAAGGACGGCGTGGTGTATGTGCTCGAAGTCAATCCTCGCGCTTCCCGCACCGTGCCCTACGTCAGCAAGGCGACCGGGGTGCCTCTGCCGAAGCTCGCGGTGCAGTTGATGCTTGGAAAGAAGCTGCGGGAGGTCACGGAATATCGCGGGCGGCTGCCTGTGCCGCTCTGCTTCGTCAAGTCGCCCGTGTTCCCGTTCAACAAGTTTCCGGGCGTCGATCCGGCGCTCGGTCCCGAGATGCGGTCGACCGGTGAAGTGATGGGCGTGGGCGACAATTTCGGTGAGGCCTTCTCGAAGGCGCAGTTGAGCGCCGGGACGCCCCTGCCGCTGAAGGGAACGGTCTTCATCAGCGTCAGCGAACGCTACAAGCCTGAAGTCGTGCCGATCGGCAAGCGGTTCGCCGAACTGGGATTCGATCTGGTGGCGACCCGTGGCACCGCCGCCCTGATGCAGGCGGCCGGGTTGAAGTGCCGGGTGGTGTTCAAAGTGAATGAAGGCCGTCCGAACGCCGTGGACCTCCTCAAGGCCGGGGCTATTCAACTGGTGGTGTATACAACGACCGGCGCGCTCTCATTCGAAGACGAGAAGTCCATCCGGCGCGCGGCAATCACCTATCGCGTGCCCTGCATCACTACCATGAGCGGCGCGCGGGCGGCGGCCGAGGCGATCGCGTCCCGGCTGCGCGATCCGATCCGGGTGTGGAGCCTGCAGGAGATCCACGCATCGGCGGGCACGACGGCGTAGGCCGCAAAATCACGCAGGGCGCGTCTCAGGCGCCGGATTTCTGGTTGGGCAGGACGACGATCTCGGCCCGCGCGAAGCCGAATTTATGTCCGGCTTCGTCGATGATGTTGACCTGACAGGTGTACCGGCCGGCGGCGAGTTGGGCCAGAGGCGCCTGCAGCTTGATCGGCAACGTCTGGGGCCGCTTCAGCGCGAAGGCATCCAGCCGCACCGGCTGCGATTCGAAGCTTTTGGTCTTGCCGCGGTAGAACGAAAGGGTCGCCGCTACGCTCGGCCGGTTCTGCTCCGACTCCACGCCGGGGTCATAGACCTCCAGATAAACATACAGGTTCTGGTCCTTGCGGAACACGTGTGTGATGCTCGGGATCAGCCGCTGCCCGTTCTGAACCAGCGGATCGGCTTCGATGATCTTCTTCTTGTCTTCGGCCGTGGCCAGCGCTTCACTCATCGGCTGCCGCTGATTGCTCCAGATCACCGAACTCGTCTTGAGGCCCGGCCGGACAGTCGCCAGATCGGGCACCGTGAACTTTGTTTCATACGTGCCCATCTTTCCGGTCTCGTTCTCCCGCGCGAGAAACTTGAACGTGTAGGAGCCTGGCGGGAGAGAGAAGCCCGTATCGTAGGCGATCGGGCGCGATGCAAGCTGAGCGGCGGTCTGGTCCGACAACTTGATCCGGATGCCATCGCGCATCGCTGCCACCATTTTGCTGTGCTCGTCGCGCACCTGGCCGATAAAGTCGAATTCCGTCTCGGCGTGGCCGCGGCTCTTGGCCAGTGCGATCTCGGAGCCGGGAATCTTCACCGCGAACGGAATGAAATAACGGTCGCGTGCCAGGCGGAAATAATCGAGTTCGGCCGTGAGCGACAGATCGGTCAAAGGGTCGCCCAGCATCAGGGCCTGCTGAAGCTGATCCTCTTTGTCGGTCGAGGTGAACTTCTTGAATTCCTTTTGCCCGAAATAGCCGCTGCGGTAATCGAGCTTCGCCTGGATGTCGTTGTTCAGTTTGACCTGGACGCGGCGGTATTTCCCATCCATTTTGATGTTCGTGCTGTAGTAGCCGATGATGTAGTAGCTGCCGATGTCGTCGCGCGCCTTTTCCATCGCGAGCGCGAGATCGTTGTCGTCGACAAAAAGCCTGCCTCCCGTGTCGGCCGCGAGCGTGGAAAGCGTCTCCTGCGAATCGTTGAAGTTGTCCCGCCGGCCCTGCTGCGCCTGGCCGGTGAAGAGGCTGGTTCCGCGCGAGGCAGCGGAGCTTGCATCCCCGGCCGGAGCTGTTGCGACGAGGCCGCGCGCATCGATCGGGTAGAAAGCCACGTTGGAGCGCTTCGCGGTATTGACGGCCGCGAGTAACTGGGCCTGGTTATCGAAGCCCGATTTCTGAATGCCGCTCGAAAAATAGATCAGCGCCTTTTTCTCCGGAAACGCCGCCAGCAGTTTTGCGGCGGATTCGAGCGAAGCCAGCTTGCGATCGGTGTTGAAGATGTTGAACTCGGTTTCATCGGCGTTGAAGGCCGTGCCCGTGTCTTCGCCGGTCGTGTCGTCGCCATTGCTGCCGAGCGCGGCCAGTTCGCTGGCCGTACCGATCTGGAAGCCCTTCACCACTTCTTCCAGGCGATCACGGTCGTCGGTGAAATCCTGCTCGACCTTCAGCGGGCCGGTTCCCGCTGTCAGGATCGCGACGAGGTCGGCGGGCTTGAGCTGTTCGCGGATGAACTTCAGCGCGGACTCCTGGACGCGCGACTGTTCGGGAATTGCCATCGTGCTGAAGTCGAACAGCATCGCCACCAGCCGGCGGTCCTGATAGCGGATGATCGGTTGCGCCGGGCTGGTGGGAGCTGTAATCTCCGCGCGCCGGGCCGCGAGAGGGGGCGCGGCGGGCGCGGAGGGAACCGGCTTTATCGCCGGAACTTTCGGGGGCGCCGGTGCGCTCCCGTCCAGTTGCTGAAATTCGAAGACGGAAATCTGCTGCGGCTTCCCGTCTTCGAGCACCGTGAAGTCGCCTTTCCTGAGATCGGGAACCGGATTCCCGGCCTTGTCCTTCACATTGACGTCGATCACGACGAGGCTGGTGTTCGAAGTGAAAGTCGGTTCCTGCGCTTCCAGGGTCGCGAACAGGAACAGCAGTGAAGACGCCAGTACGAAACGCATCAGAATCTCAACCTCACAGTCGCCGTAACCGTGCGCATGGGGCCAGCCTGAACCGGCAGCCCGTAGTTGACGGAGCCAACAGTCGTATTGATTTGTGTGATGTTCACGTGGTTAATCGGATTGGTGCTGTCGATCCGGAATTCGATCCGCCGCCTGTCGTCGATCCGGAAGGAGCGGAAAAACGACGCGGTGAGCGAGAAGTTCGGGATTCCCGGGATCGTGTCGCGGCCCGCATTCCCGAATGTGCCGGTTTCGGGAACGGTGAACGCCGCCAGGTTGAAGAAGCCGGAGCCGTCGGTAACCGGCGCGCCAGTCGCCTGAGCCCGCGAAGTGCCGGTGAAGCCCGTACCCGAAGGGTCGCCCGTGACGATGGCGGTGAAGGGCGTGCCGGAAGTCGCGGTCAGCGTGCCGCCAATAGTCCAGCCGCGCAGCAGATCGGCAACGAAGCCGCTGCGGTTTGCGGAAACAGGCGACTGGAAGTTGTAATTCACGCGCAGGTTGTGGCGCTGGTCGAATGTCGAAAGCGCCCTTTCGGCCCTGAGATTCTGATCGTTCTGCACCGGGCCGCCACCGAGCGTGGAAGTATCGTCGATCGATTTGGAAAACGTGTAGAGCAGCGTGAATGAAGTTCCGCGCGAAAACCGGCGCGTGAAGCGAACCTGCGCTGCGTTGTAGATCGAGTTGCCGATTGAGCTGTCGAACGTGAAGGCCGAAGCGTCCGGAATCTGCCGGAGATTCTGCGCATCGAGCGGCGAGCCGAACGGCGCGCGGTTGGGAATTCGCAGAACGTCCAGATCCGTTCCCTTCGTGCCGGTATAAGAGACTTCGAAGACCCAGGAGCGGCCGAACGATTCCTGAATCGAGGCGTTCCAGGTCTGCGCGTAGCCGGGCCTGTAATTCCTGTCCACGGCGAATGTGTTGGCGATTGAATTCGAAAGGACGGACGGAAAACCGTTTTGAAGCGTCAGCGGCGCCGTCGAAGTCGTCTGCAGAATCGACGTGTTCGCGAAAGGAGGCTGCCCGGCCAGTTGCGATCCAAGCTGGCCGTACACGCTGCCGTTGTAGTAAATTCCGTACCCGGCGCGCGCCACAATCTGCTTCGATTTCCACGGCTTCCACGCAACGCCGAAGCGCGGCGAGAAGAGCTTGTAATCGGGATTGACCAGACCATCTGGAAATGCCCCCGAATACGGACCGTTTGCTCCCGCAACGACCGGGGCGACAGCGGTAAAGCCGGGCGCGAAATCGAGATTGGCCATGTGCCCGTACTTTTCCGTATAGGGCGAGAAGTATTCCCAGCGCAGTCCGGTGACGAAACTCAGATTGGACCGGGCACGCCAGTCGTCGCTGACAAAGGCGTTGGCGGTTGTCTCGCGCAAATAACGGCTTGGGTCGGCGAAGGTCGAGACCGAAGTTGACTGCGGCAGGCCGAGCAGAAAGTCCTGGAGATCGTCGCCGGTGATGAGGCCGGTGAAATTGAACGTTCCGCGTGCATTCGCGTCCGTCAGGATATTGTTCTGGCGCCGCTGAAAGCCCCCGCCGTATGTGACCGTGTGCTTGCCGTGGATGAAGATCAGCGAATCGCTGACGCCGGCGGTCTGCGCGCGAACCAGCGAAGGCGTGGCGTCGGTCAGAGAACCGAAATTGGTGAAGGTAATGGTCGGTGGACCGTAGAATGCCGGGTCTGTGGTCACGCCGCCGATTCCGAGATCCCCCTCGATGTTCTGCCCGTAGGAAAACGAAGACAGCGTGTGATTGATGTTGCGGCTGAAACTCCAGACCAGGCTGTTGATCAGCGAGCGGTTGAACGTGCGTGTGTAAGTCAGGGTGGAGTTCAGCCCATTCCCGCTCGTCGGATCGCGAAATCCGAAGGTCTGGATGGTTTCCGAATCGCGTCGCTGGAAATTGAAGTTCACGTCGAGCCGGTCCTTCGTCGTGAGGGTCTGGTTGACGCGGGCCTGGAGATTATCCGTATTCGACGGAGCCGAGGCGATGAACTGATAGTTGTTCCGGATTCCCGGCGCATTGGGCAGCGGAATCAACTGCAGAAGCGCCGCCGACGCCGGGTTGACCAGCGACGGCCCTACCGCCGAGATGGCGCTCGCCCGCTGATCGGCCGTCGGCACGGTCGTGATTTTGTCCACGGGAGTCTTTGATCGGGTGCCGGTGTAGTTCACAAACCAAAACGTTTTGTCGCTGCTGAAGAGATGCGGAATCGAAAGCGGCCCGCCCAGTGAGAAGCCGAAGCGGTTGGAGGCGTAGCCGGATTTCAAAGGCTCCGGGCCGGCGGTAAACGAGTACGGGCGGGCGTTGAGAACCGAATTTCCGATGGTGTAGAAGGCGTTGCCCTGGAACTGACGTCCCCGGTTGCGGGCGATCCGGTTTCCGAACTGGAAGTTGCGATTAGGCTGATTGCCGCGTCCGCGTCCGCCGCGGCCTCCGCCGAAGCCACGCCCACCGCCGCCTCGTCCACCACCGAAACCGCCGCCACGCCCGCCGCCAAAACCGCCACCGCCGCCCGCGAACCCGGGCCCGCCCGGCGCGGCTGCAGGTGCGCCTTCGCCGGGCGCCTCATTGAGACCTGGAGTGCCGGCAGCAAACGGATTGCCCCCAAGTCCGATGCCTGGATTCAGGCCTCCCCGGCCAAACCCGGCGAAGTCGCCCGGCTGGGGCAGGACACCCTGACTGACGCTGCCGTTGACGAGAAATGCTTCGTTGGCTCCGTTCGTGTCCGTTGCGCCCCCGAACCCGGGAGCGATTTCGCCGTCACCCAGCAGGCTCGTCTGGTCATCGCCATTCTGAAGAAGACTCAGATTCTGGAAGCCCGCATCTGGAGCGGCGTTGTTGCCGGGCCCGTTGGCCGAGGCATTCGCTCCGCCGGCGCGTTGCCCGAAGCCGCCCCGACCCGGACCGCCGCGACCCGGACCACGGAAGCCGCCACGCCCCGGCCCATTCCCATTTGCCTCCTGTGCGGGGCTGCCGGCGGCACCCGACGCGGAAGCAGCGGAACCCTGACGCCGCCGGAATCCCTGCCGCCCGGCCGCCTGCTCCGGTGCAGGGGCGGGAGCATTCGAATCCGCCGGAAGTGTGGCCCGGCTCTGGAGCCGAAGATCGAATCTCAGAGGAGTGGAGGACGGGGTTGCCTCGTGCGGCGGAACCTCGAAGCCGAACATGGCGACCGAGAAGCGGCAGGGCGTGGACGGCAGACCGCCCAGTTCGAAGCGCCCCGCATCATCCGTGACGGTGGTGATCCTGTCGGAGCCGCAATTCGCCGTCACGGTGGCTCCGGGAATCGCCTGGCCCCCGGAGGTCACAGATCCTGTCTGCGTTTCCCCGAAGGCCAGTGCTGCGCCGATCAGAAGAACGAAAGCGAAGCTCGTTGTGCGGAGCATTCAGAAGTCCTCAATATGTTTCGCACAACCCGCCCGCTCCGGCGGTGTGTTCCGATGTCGGCGAAGCAGTTCTGCTATATAATGACGCCGCACCGGGTGAAAGTTCCTGCCCTTTACTTTTTCTTACCGAACCTTACTTTTGCCGACGTTAGTTGACGATTTCGCACTTACTGCTTTTTCGCCGTAAACGTAATCGGTCCTCGTCCCCCCTCCCGAGTGAATTCGATCGAATCGTCGCTCACTTTTCCCTTATAAGTCTGTTTGGTTGTCGCGCCATCCCGGCCAGGGACGGTCTGCGAGAACGAGATCTGATCGCCATCGACCTTTCCTTCTTCGATGGGTGTTTCGCCGCGCGCTGTCGCGATGGTGCCGGTCAGCTCGCCGCCTTCCGCTTTCAGGTTAAAAGTGATCGTTTGGTTCCCGCCACGGCCTGGAACTTCAGCCGACCATTTGCCGGTCGCGTCCGCCGCCGCGGCGACGAAACTGACCGAGAGCATGGCCAAAAGGGCCAGAAGAGTAGTTTTCATGGGATGGAAGATGGCTCCCACCCCGGCATAGTTACCGGGTCCTCAGTATCTGGACCGCGTTTTACAAACCTTTACTGCTCAGTAACTTAGGCTAAAGACTCTATAAAGAGCGCGAACGCTTTGCGGCCCGTTAAAGACCCTTGTTCGCGAGGAAAACGATCAGGTCGTTGATGCGGCATGAGTAGCCCCACTCGTTGTCGTACCAGGCGACAACTTTGACCAGATCGCCGTCGATCACCTTGGTCAGGCTCGCATCCACGATTGAGCTGCTGGGGTTGTGGAGCATATCCGAAGACACCACGGGATCCTCGGTGTATTCCAGAATTCCCTTGAGTTCGCCGTCGGCAGCGGCGCGAAGCGCGCTGTTGACTTCCGCGTCGGAGGTCTTCTTCTGCGTGACGGCCACGAGATCCACGACGGAAACATCCGGCGTCGGAACACGCATCGCATAACCATCCAGTTTGCCCTTCAACTGCGGCATTACCAGACCGATAGCTTTGGCCGCGCCGGTTGTGGTGGGGATCATGTTCAAGGCGGCGGCGCGGGCGCGGCGCAGGTCCTTGTGCGGGAAGTCGAGAACATTCTGATCGTTGGTGTAGCTGTGAACGGTCGTCATCGATCCCTTCACAATGCCGAACTTTTCGTGGATGACTTTCACCACCGGCGCGAGGCAATTGGTGGTGCAGGAAGCGTTCGAAATCACATTGTGTTTCGCCGGATCGTATGCGGCATCGTTCACGCCCAGCACGATCGTCACATCTTCGTTCTTTGCCGGAGCCGAGATGATGACCTTCTTCACCGTTCCGCGCAGATGCCTGCAGGCTTCCTTTGCGTCCGTGAAGCGCCCGGTGGACTCGACGACGATCTGCGCTCCCACAGAACTCCAGTCGAGTTCGCCCGGATCTTTCACCGCGAAGACGCGGATCCGCCGCGGGCCGACGACGATCGAATCGCCGTCGACGCGGACGTCCTCATGCAGCGGGCCGAGCACGGAATCGTACTTCGTGAGATGCGCGAGCGTCTTTGTGTCCGTAAGATCGTTTACCGCGACGAATTCGATATTCGGATCATGTAGTGCCGCGCGCACAACATTGCGGCCGATGCGACCGAAGCCGTTGATTCCGACTTTCACAGACATGATGGGATTCTCTCTCCTAAAAAGGATAACTTCTTGTGGGGATTGAAATTCCAGAATACCAGAAGGGAAATACACCCTCCCGGGACTCCAGTAACAACCCGGTAACAAGGCGTACAAAGGGTACTACGTACGAAGGCCCGGCTGCTGGCGCTCAGGGCGCGGCGGTCGTGTCCGCATTCGCGTCCGTTTCGCCGGACGAATCTCCGGCCCGCCTCGCGTCCGCATCGGTTTCGTATTTCAGGTTCAGATAGATCGGAGTCAGTTCGAATGGCATCTTTTCCCGCGCCGAAAGTAGCGGCACGGCCCGGAATTTCGTCATGCGCAGACGATTGCTCCATGGATCCAGACTGGTTCGCGCTCCGAGTGGCAGCGCTGCGATCTGGTCGGTACGCGTGGCTTGCAGTTGCGGCGCCTGCTCGATCAGAGCCGAGAGCCGAAGTACGTTATTTCCCTCGGCGAGTTTGCTTCCGAAGAGCGGTTCGATCAGATTCGGCAGGCGGTCCGTCCCGGCGCCGAGCGCCTTGAGAAACAGACCGGCCTGATTCAGCTTGTCTTTATAAGGAGACTTCCGCAGGAGTTCCAGGGCCTTCCGGTTCGCCGCCTCTTCCTCCTGCTGCGATCGCGCGAAGCGGAATTTCCGGCGAATTTCGTATCGATCTCCTGGCCGAGCGCAATGTGAGCCAGTTCATGGGCGAGAATCGCCGCCAGAGAGGCTTCGTCCGGAAGCGTGTCGAGCAGGCCGCGGCTGATGACGATGGTGTGACCGACGGTGAAGCTCTCGAGCGGCATCGTGAGCATCACGCGCGTGCGCACTTCGGGAAGAATGTGGAGATCGTTGGTGACCACCAGATTATTGACAACCGTGTCCAGGATTTTTTCGACGTCTCCGGCGGGGGCGAGCAGGTTCGCTCTTTCGAGACGATCCAGCACGTTATCTTCACCCTCCCGCTGCCACGCGCGAAGACTCTCGACCGGCGACGTGCCGGCGGTTTGCTCGCTCGAATCGCGCACCGACGGCAGGTCCACCGTCAGGTTCGTGAACTCGGTCTCTTTCCGGTCGGCAGCGGTGGTGAAGCCCCAGATGCGCGTCAGAGCTTTGAAATGGAGTTTTCCCGCGGCGAAGCCCGCCGGCAGATCGGATTCTTCGCTGTAGGATTCGTAGGGAACCCAAAGATCCGGTCCGCAGTTCACGCGCCAGCTATCGAAATGCATGTAGATCTGGCCGGAATGCGGTTTGGAATAGGTCCCGTTGAAGCGGATGATGTTGAACTCCCGGTCTTCCACCCAGATCCGGCCGACGAAACGCCCGCGGCCCGCGTCCTTTTTCGGCGCAACGTCGATCACATAGGCGCGAACTTCGCCGAGAAATTCACGCTTCACGAATTCGAAATCATAATGCTCGCGCTCAAACTGCCCGCCGTCGATGAGGAGCATCTGAGCAAATCCGCGCGGCATGTATTCCACCGAAAACAGGTGCGTGAATACGTCGAAAGCGCGCATTTTCGAATCGGTGCGCGGAATAAACGAATCGGTTGTCACCCCGCGCGAAAAATCGAGCTTGCCGAGGAAATAGTGGTCGGACTTCGGCACGGAGCCGAAATCCGCATCGGGCTGAAGGTCCTGGATGTATGTTTCGGCGATCGGATGCTCCCCGCGCAGAATCTTCAGCAGCGTGTTTTCCTGGAAGATGGCGCGGTCCACCACCTGGTCGAAGGAAAGAGGCGGCGCGGTGCGCGATTGCGCGAGCCCCGGTGCGGCGGCGCTGGCCGCGAACAATATGGCGATGGCAAATACGAGGGTGAATTTCTCTTTCATCTGGTTACCTCAGGACATTTCGAACAGAATGTGCACGATTCCCGTCACATCGACGGGGCGCCCATTCCGTGTGGCGGGATGAAATCGAATGCGGAGCGCCGCCGCGCGCGCGTTTTCGTCCAGGCCGAATCCAAGGCCGTGAACGGTCCGGAGCACCCGCACCTCTCCGGTCGAAGAGAATAGAACTTCCAGCAGGACTTCGCCTTCGATCTTCTTTTCCCGCGCGGCGGGCGTGTAGGCGGGCTTCGGCTTGAAGGTGATCTCGACGGGCGTTTCAGCCGGCGCCGCGGATGGCGCTGGCGGCGGGCTCGCAACGGCCGGCGCATACTCGCCGAACCCCGCCGCGCGGACAGGCTGGCGCGTGCCTGCTGCGCCGGAGGGCGAACCTTCCGGAATTCCGCCGAATCCCGCCCTCGCCACGAGTTTCGCGGCGCCGCCGGCGTCTCTTTCGCCCTGAGACGCGCCGGGTGAATCGAACAGGCCTGTATTCGCCACGACGGGCGCCCGGGTGGATGCGGGTTTGGCCGGCATGCCGCTCGATTGGTCGAATGCGCCCGTTTCAACGCGTTTCGCCGGGACATCCGGACTCACAAGTGCGGCACGATTGAGCGGCAAAAGACTC
>CAZXCO010000641.1:0-4872 GCA_964639095.1 uncultured Solibacteraceae bacterium | reverse complement strand
CAAACCCCTCGGCAACGGTCGAGGAGTGCATGCAACTCATGACGAATCACCGGATCCGCCACCTCCCCGTGCTGGACGGAGAGCATGTGGCGGGAATGATTTCCATCGGCGATCTCGTCCAATGGATTATCTCCGCCCACGAGGGCACGATCGAGCAACTCGAGAACTATATTGCGGGGCGCTACCCGGCGTAAGCGGGCGGTTCCCTGATGAACCTGCGGAATAGTCTCGGCTTCGCCCTGATCGCGGCCGGTATTGTCGCGATGCCCATCCCGATTCTGCCTGGCGTGCCTTTGGTTGTTGCCGGAGCGGCGCTGCTCGGGAGGCGGCATCCGGTGGTCCGCCACGCCATGGCGTGGATCGAGAAGCGCGGCTTCCTGGAACGACGCAGCCGCTCATGACTCTTTCGGAAACCGCCGATGATCTACTTCCCGTTTGCCGAATACTGGTGGCTCTATCTCGCGTTCAGCGGTTTCGTGCTTCTTCTGCTGGCGCTCGATCTCGGTGTGTTTCACCGGACCGCGCGCCCGGTGTCGCTTCGCGAGGCGATGACATGGAGCGGTGTCTGGATCTGCATCGCCCTGATCTTCAACTATGCCCTTTACCGCTATTCGCTTTGGGCGTTTGCCCGGAATGAACGGCTGCTGGAATCGCCGGGCTTCGATCCCGGGACAGCGGCGCGTCAAACGGGTCTGCAGTTTCTGAGCGGGTATCTGGCGGAGAAGGCCCTCTCACTCGACAACATCTTCGTTTTCGTGGTGGTGTTTTCGTTCTTCGGCATCCCGGCGATTTACCACCGGCAGGTGCTCTTCTACGGGATTCTCGGCGCCCTCGTGTTCCGGGGAATCTTCATCGCCACCGGTTCCGTGCTGCTCCAATACTACTGGGTGACGGTGCTGTTCGGCGCGTTCCTGATCGTGACCGGCATCAAAATGACCTTTGCTTCGGATCGCGCCATCGAGCCCGGGCAAAATCCGGTCATTCGCCTTTTTCGGCGCTGGATGCCGGTCACATCGGCCCTGAGTGGCCAGCGTTTCTTTGTGCGGTTGGATGGCCGGCCCCATGCGACGCCTCTCCTGCTGGTTCTGTTATGCATTGAGACAAGCGACATCCTGTTCGCAGTCGATTCCGTCCCCGCGATTTTCGCTCTGACGCGTGAGCCGCTCATCGTGTTCACCTCGAACGCCATGGCCATTCTCGGCCTGCGGGCGCTTTATTTCGTGCTTGCCGGGGCCGTGGAGCGGTTTCATCTCCTGAAATACGGGCTGGCCGCCGTGCTCGTGTTCGCCGGTCTGAAGATGGTCTGGCTGAACGATCTTTTCAATGGAGAGTTTCCGGTCGGCTGGTCTTCGGGGATTATCGGCGGGGTTCTGGCTCTTTCGATTCTGGCCTCGTTCCTCTGGAAAGCGGATCGCGGAAAGATTGCTGTCCACTCCATTGGCGGTTCGATGACGCATTGAGGGAAGATCATGCGTACTCAGGCTCCGCTCTTCGCATAAAAGAACCGGGAGATATACTAATGCACTTGACGCCTGCGGGCCGGGATCGGGGGTACTTCCCGCCAGGGCTGGAATCATCATCGGAACTTTCGTTTCAAGAAGAGGAGCCATCAGAGAAACATGAGCCAAAAGAGCCTCGCGGAAGTGCTCAAAACGGTTGCAAGTCCGGTCGAAATGCTGCGCAATTCTCAGATCGGCCCGTATGCATTTCCCGTCGTGCGTCACGAGTTCACGAACTGGCGGGATGAGCAGCGCTCCTGGCGCGAGACATGCGCCCTTTTCGATCAGTCCCACCACATGACCGATCTGTACGTGAAGGGGTCGGATGCTCTCAAGCTGTTCTCCGATCTCGGAGTCAACAGCTTCAAAAACTTCAAGGTGAATCAGGCCAAGCAGTTTGTGGCCTGCAATCCGGATGGATACGTGATCGGCGACGCCATACTGTTCTATCTGGATGAAAACAGTTTCAATCTCGTAGGACGTCCCCCGGCGGAGAACTGGGTGCAATACCACGCCGAGACGGGGCGCTACAACGTCACGACCGAAAGAGACGAAAGATCGGCGGTCAATCAGGGGCGGCGCAAGGCATACCGCTACCAGGTGCAGGGCCCGAACGCTCTTAAGGTCATGGAGAAAGCGACGGGAAAGCCGGCGCCCGATATCCGCTTCTTCAATATGGGCGTATTCATGATCGCCGGCCGGGAAGTGCGCGCGCTGCGACATGGCATGGTGGGGCAGCCCGGATGGGAGCTGTTCGGTCCGTGGGACGACGGTGAAGCGGTCCGCGACGCCATCATAGAGGCCGGCCGCGAGTATGGCCTGCGACAGGTGGGCGCGCGAACCTATCCCACGAGCTGCCTCGAATCCGGCTGGATCCCCTCGCCTCTCCCGGCGATTTATACCGGTAAAGAACTGCAGCCTTACAGGGAATGGTTGACCGAGAGGAGCTACGAGGCCATGGCTTCGCTCGGCGGGAGTTTCTATTCCGACAGGATCACCGACTATTACCTGACTCCCTACGATCTGGGCTACGGACCCTTCGTGAAATTTGATCACGAGTTTGTGGGCCGCGAGGCTGTCGAGAAAATGGCGGGCAACCAGACGAGAAAGAAGGTTACGCTGATCTGGAACGGTGAGGATGTCGCGAGCACTGTCCGCTCGCTTTCCGAGCATGGGGAGATTCTCAAATACATCGATCTGCCTCTCGCCAACTATGCTTCGCTGCCGTACGACAAGGTGCTGAAGGGTGGCACGATCGTGGGGCTGTCAACCTACACGGGCTATACCTATAACGAACGGGCCATGGTTTCGCTCGCGATGGTCGACAACGAATACAGCGAGCCGGGCGCGCAACTGACGCTGGTTTGGGGCGAGGAAAAGGGTGGCTCCTCGAAACCCACAGTCGAGCGGCACCGGCAGGTTGAAATCCGGGTGACCGTCGCGCCGGCGCCGATCGGCGAAGCGGCGCGTACGGCTTATCGTCCGGCAGTTCATCAATAAGGGATTCGACATGGCATACATCTTTCAGGAAGACAAATTGCCGAAGCTGATCTCGGCCGTTCCTGGCCGGGAGCGGACGTTTTTCGTCAACAAGGAACTGACGAAGATCGACGATATGCTGGCGGGAATCATGCGCTACAAACAGGGGGCCTCATCCCCTTATCACCTGCATGAGAACTGCGAGCACTTCTACTTCATCATGGAAGGGCACGGCACGGTGGAGACCCCGGAGGGCATCCGGGAGGTCGGGCCCGGCACGATGGTGTTCATTCCGGCCGAGGCGAAGCACCGCCTGCGCGCCACCGAATCACCGCTGTTTTATTTCGAATTTCAGGCGCCGAACCGGTTCGTCACGACGATTCTGGACGGCACTCCGGAAGATCTCGTCTGGAACCGCGTCGAAGGGGGAGTCTGGGTCCAGACCTAGGAGCGCAAATGGTTACGACAACCACTTTTATCGACACCAATAAACTTCCGCGCGTGAAGACTCCGCAGGGAGAAGCGACCGAAGTTCTGAATGACGCTCTCGTGGGAGCGAAAAATGTGCTCGCCACGGTTCGCTGGCTGAAGCCGGACGAGGAGTTCCACGCGAGTCCGCAGGATAAACACCAGCTCATTTACCTGATGGAAGGCCGCGGCACTATCCGGCTGGAAAACAAGGACTACGACGTGCCGAAGGGCGCAGGAGTTTATCTGGGTCCTTCCGAGACAGCGACGATCAGGGCTTCGGCCGGAGACTCGTTGAAACTGTTTCACCTGGTGGTTCCGCAGATTCCGAAGTAGCTGCCGGGGTTGCGGAAAAGGCCAGGCATGATTCGATCGTCATAGTAAAAAAGTAACCGGGACTACACTCATGGCCACCAAACAGAGCCGGGCTCCGATCGAAGTCAGAGAGGACCTTTCCGAGGAGCTGCGGCTTCGCATGTACCGGATGCAGGTCGAGCTGCGCGAATCCGAGCAGCGCGCCTACGATCTGTTTCTGCAGAATCTGGTGAAAGGCACCAGCCATCTTTCGCTCGGCCAGGAAGCGGTCGCCACCGGTTTCGCGGCGGCGATGGAGCCGGGCGATCTGACGTTCTGCACCTACCGCGGCCACGCCCATACGCTCGCGCGCGGAGTGCCCATGGATCGCGTACTGGGCGAATTGATGGGGCGCGACAACGGGCTGCTGCGCGGCAAAGGCGGCTCGATGCATCTGACTTCCGTCGAGCACGGCGTCATGGGATCGTACGCGATTGTCGGCGCCCATATCCCGATCGCCTGCGGAGCGGCCTGGCGGGCGCAATACAAGGGCGAGAAGGATATCTCGGTCTGCTTTTTCGGAGACGGTACGACCAATATCGGGGCGTTCCATGAAGGACTCAACTTCGCCGTGATCTGGAAACTGCCCGTCGTGTTCGTCTGCGAAAACAACCTCTATATGGAATACACGCCGATCGGCGAAGTGACCGCGGTCAAGGATCCGGCGGCCGGCCGTGCGAGCGCGTACGGGCTCGAATCCATCATCATCGACGGCCAGGATGCCGACGTGGTCTATCGCACGGCCAAAGCGGCCTATGATAAAGCGCGTTCCGGCGGCGGCCCTTCTCTCATCGAATGCCTCACTTACCGCTACAGCGGCCATTCGCGCGCCGATCCGGCGAAGTACCGGCCCGCCGGAGAGCTGGACTTCTGGCGTGGCAAGCGTGACCCTGTGCGGATCTATCGTGAGCGTCTGCTCGATGCGGGCATCGCCGAATCCGCGCTCATCGGGATTGAAGAGGATGCCCGGCGCAAAGTGGACGAGGCTACGGCAGTTTGCAAATCGTCGCCGCCGCCACCGGCCGAAATTCTCACCACCGACGTCTATGCGGACGGGGGATGGGCATGGCGG
>CAZXCO010000640.1:0-4940 GCA_964639095.1 uncultured Solibacteraceae bacterium | reverse complement strand
GTGTGGGGTCGGGACTTACGGACGCGCGGGCGCGTGGCGCAATGCGGCGCACTTCGACCGTACGGCTCACGGTGTCGAACGCGGAATTCAGTTTCGCCAGCCCGCCGCCCGAGCGGAGATCGACCGTCGCCGCATGGCCCGGACGCACGTGCTTCATGCTCTCGCTGGTGACGAGGAGGCGGAAGAACTCCACGGCTGCCGCGCGCATGCCGGAAACGTCCATCGCAACCTGCTCGAGCGCCAGCAGCGTTCCCTTGCGGCGGCGATAGCCGATGGTGTTGGCGACCTCGGCCCGCCGGCCCTGAAGCGCGGCGCCGATCTCGTAGATCGGGCTTGCGCCGACCAGATCGCCGATATAGGGAATAACCCACGACGCGCAGGTTTCGATGAACTGATCGTCGTAGAGTTGTTCGATGTTCTCTTCCACGATGGCGCCTTGCGACGCCAGAACCTTGAAAAGTGTCTGGAGAGGAAATCCGTTTTGTGCGTCGCGCGTCCGGTAGACCGCGGGCAGCAGCGCGTAGAGTGCTTCGGCGCTCAGGCTCATGACCAGACTCCGATGTTGGGCCGCGATGCGGGATCGAGCAGGAGCATTTCGGCGGGCTGCGGGGCCGCGGCATCTCCGGCGATGGGCGATGCGGCTCGTAACACGGCCGGCAGCGGCGACACCGGCGCAGCGCCGCTTCGGTTGAAGGCCGTCAGTTCGACGGATATGACGCCCGCGGTCCGCTGGATGATGGTGACGACTTCACTCTGCGCGACTCCCTGGCCGAGGTCTCTCGTCTCGAATGCGAAGCCCGAGGAGAGGGCGTGCCAGACGCGCGCGAGCACTTCCTGCGGATCGTAGATGGCGGCGTCGACCCGCACGTTCGCCGCGATCTCGAACAGCACTGGCGTGAACGACGCGACCTGCAGAGGAACGAACGGGTTGCCCGAATTTCGCAGCGCCTGAGTGAGATTGACAATGGCGGGATCGCCTTGCTCGAAAGTCGATCCGCCGGCGCCGGCGACGGTAAGGAAAACGCCGCGCGTTTTTCCGAACCACGTCCACGTTGCGAGCGCCTTTGCGATGCCCGCGAAAGCGCGGGCGAAGTTCTGATAATCCTCGAGCGAGACGACGCGGTCGAGCGTGAGAACGTGGAGCGGCGCGCTGATTCGAGCATCGTCCGCCGAATCCGGGTCCGCGCCGCCAGTCGCGGGGTCCGGATTGGTTACGCTCTTGAGACCCTGCGGCCGGTCGAGCGCCTGCGAAAGCTGGCCTGCCGCGACCATTCCCGCGGCGCCGATGCCGCGGCGGTATGCCGCCCGGATATTCATTTGCCCTGTAGGTGGCCGCGAACCCTGGACGCCGTCGCCGAATTGCACGATTGTGTTGCCCTTCGGATCCCGCCGCGTGATGAAAACGCGATCGGCGGCCTGAGAGGAGAGGAAGTTGTCCGTTTCGCGCCACTGGAGATTATTGACCCGGACCTGCAGGGTCGATTGAGAGCCAGGAGCCGAGGACGAACTGACATAAGTCAGGGGGCTCTGCTTCAGCGTGAGCTGCAGGGCTGGGTTGGTGGCATCGCCGCTGCCAGCAATTTCGTGAACCGTCTCGCCATGTGTCGCGGCGACCGTATTGGCGTTGACCGTGACGGTGGAGCGGTCGTAAATGCGTCCCAGCGCCTGCGCGAAAGAGAGAGTCGTGGTGGCCCCTGCCACCGATACATGGCTGAGCACGGCGCTTTCGGAGCAGACCGCGTCATCCTTGCCGGAGGCGAGCAGAAGGACGTTACCGGCACTGACCGTCAGCGTTCCCTCGACGCCGCTCAGCGTCGTGGTCTGCCACACATCGTTATTCCCCACGCTCGCGGGCGGGAAGGCTTCCACGAGAAAGATCTGGCCGTTGCTGACGTTCAGCGCGCCGGATTCGCCCCGCGGAACAAACGATGCGCTGCCGCCATCGGAGACCTGGAGGCGGAGCCGCTTGCCGGAGACTGTGACGGGCTGGCCCGCGCTCAGGGTCTGGCCGCCCGCAATATCGAGCGCCGGCCCTTCAACGGGTATGAGCAAGCCATCCTGCCGCCGCCACTTCGCGTCGCCGGACCATGGACCCTTGAGAGGCGGGCCGGCAGGCGGCAGAAGCTCCCTCTGGAGATAGACGGTGGCGCTCCGGGTGGCGGCGACAATGGCGTTCAGCAACTCATCCGGCGTCACGGGCCCGAGCGCCGCGATCAGTGCCGAGAGCGCCGCGAGCATCACGTCCAGAGCGGCGGAAACATTGGTCCCCGTGGCGACGGCAGCCGCGTATTGTTCCCAGGCAGTCAGGAAGTTGAGTTCCGCCGCGGCAAGCAGGTGGTTCACCAGAGCCTGTCCGTTGGCCAGCGTTAATTGCGTTGTTTTCGAAGTCAGCGTGTAACGGACCGGACCGGTCTCGGCTGTGGAGACAACATTGAACAGCGCCGAAGTGGCCGGTGAGTCGAAGACGACCCACTGCGGCTCACCTCCCGGCGAGGGCGCGAGTCCCGGATAACTCGCATCCAGATTCACCTGCATGCTTCCGGACGTGTATTGATAAGACCAGTCGGAGCTCGAGGCGATCGGGCTCGAAGCCGGGAAGGTCCGCGGGTCCGGAGCCTGGGCGCCGAAGAGCGCGGCCTTCTTGCGGAACACATACACATACACGTCGCTGTTGTTGTCGCCGATTGCGCTTGCCAGTGCCTGATCCCATGTAACGCTTGTCGTGCCGGAAGCTGCGTCCGTCACGGCGGACACGATGGTGTGAAAATCGGCCGCCCCGGAGGATGCTCCACCCGCCATCGTGCTGCTCCGGAGATCGCCGCTGACGAAGAGCAGGCCATCGCCGGGATTGAGGTTGTGGCTCACACCCTGAATCGTCGTCTCGATGTCGCCCTGGCTGACGCTCCAGAGTCTCGTCGTGCTGGCGGGAATCGCGTTCCAATCGACCGAAGCCGCGAGATCCGCGGAGGTTTCGAACGTCTGCGGCGTCTGGCCTGGCCCTGGAACGCTCTGGACGCGAGTAGCGGCGGGAATCGTAACGTTTTCCGGGGAGCCAGGAGAATCGCTGAGTGTGAATGCGAGGAACGCGGAAGCGGCCACGCCCGGCGACGGTTTGTAACCGACGAGATTCGCCAGTTCCATGACGGACCGGTCTTGCGTCGCGGTGCGCAGAAACGCTTCGTTTGCAATGCGCTCCTGATAGAAGGTCAGAATGTCGGCGACGACGGCCCATGCATCGATCAGGGCGATGGTGAAATCGGAGTCGTCGCGGGTTCGCAGCCCGCCCAGCGCGGCGTTATCCGGGTTCGCCAGCGCGCCGAGCATGCTGGCCTTGAACGCCGCCCAGGTCCCCGCGCGATAGGCCACCGTGGAGAGCGCGGGCCGGTTCGTGATGGGCTGCGGCGTCTCGGGGCCGGTACCCTCGCAGCATCCGCACAGCGTGGCGGCGGGAGTTTCGCAGGAGCCGTTCATTTGCCACCATCCATATGCAGAACAAGGATGCCGCGATCCAGCCGGTTGGGGTCGTTATCGCAGCGCGGAAGTTCGAGCCGTCCCATCGTGAGAAAACCCTGCGCGACGCCGTCGCTGAGCGGGTCGTCCATGCGTTGAAATTTCGTCAGCGTCACGGCCGCAACGCCTTCAACAGCCTGCGCCGCGGCGATCAGCGGGCTCGTGAATACTGTTTCTCCAAAGGTGAAATTCGCCGGATCGAGAACGCCCCGCTGGCCGCTGCACAGATCGCCGGCCGTGAAAACCTTCAGCAGCGCGGCCTCGACGTCGGCACGGAAGTGATCGGCGGCTACACAGACATCCATTTCGATTCGCAGCCCGACGATTACTGCTCCTTCGACCTCCAGATCGACGCCGGCCATTCGAAACAGATCGAGCCGGTTGGCCGTGGTTGCGATCAGGGAGGCCGGGGGCACGTCGCCCGCCGCGGAATCCACCGAGACGAAGGCCGTATACCAGCTTCCCGTCCAGCGCAGCGCGCCACGCGCCTCGCGAATGGCGGGATCGAGCGCGGCCATGCTTCCGTAATCGTCTTCCGTTACGGCCCGCAGTTGGGAGCGGAAGGCATACGGGGCCTGCTGGCGAATATGCTCCATGGTTTCGGGATCGGTTCCGCCCGCCGCCGGCAAAGGATTGCGCACCTCCGAGATTGCGGCGTCCGCAACGATGTGGCCGAGCGTATCGCGTCCGAGATTGCCCGCGGCGCCGTTGCCCACGCGGTATCGGGCCTGGAAGGTGTCGCCCGCGTTCGGCGCGGCGCCATACTGGCCGTCTCCGAAGCGCAGAAAGACCGTGTTGTCGCGCTCGATTTCCGCGACGGCCACCGTCTGTGCGCCATCGCTCGAAAGCAGGTCATCCAGAATGGTCCAGTTGCGGTTGCGATCATCGCGAACCTGCAGGACGGGGGCTGCCGGAGTGGTATCCGAAAGAAATGCCGAAGCGGACGTGGCCGGATCGAAGGGGCGCGCGAAGGTTAACGGCGATTTCGAAAGCTTCGGATGGAAGCGCGGGCGCACGGCATCCACCGGAGCCGTGTTCCCACAGGTACAGCTTGCGGTCGTCACCGGCGCAGGCGGCGCGTCCGGCACAACACCCAGATCTTCCCAGTCCTGCCAGAGGCCATGATCGGCCGGAACCATGTTGCCGCGCGCGATGCTGACATTCATGATCGCCGCGCCGCTCGCGGTCGTGGATGAAATGCACAGCGGAAACGGAAGGGCGTCGTCCGCCGACCACCAGATTCGCGTGATCGGGCCGCCGGTGAGCGGATCGGTTAAGGCGCGGTCCATGTAGTCGACGGATTGCACCTGGGTCAGCCGCACCGCCCACCGCTTCGCGGGGTCCGCGTCCTGTGGATCTCCTGTCTCGGGGCCCAGCACCTCTTCGAAGAGCAGGACCATGCCGGGCGCAAGCGTGGTGAAGCGGCCATC
>CAZXCO010000639.1:0-5148 GCA_964639095.1 uncultured Solibacteraceae bacterium | reverse complement strand
GGCGCCGTGCCCGAATGCGTCGGCTGCATCTTTCGTGCGCCGGTTACCGCAGTCGGCCCCGTGCGCACTGTCTGGGGCTGGTACGACCGCGACCGGGGAGGCGCGTTGTGGTCGCGTCCGCTCTCCAGTTTCGAATGCCGGCCCGGCGGACAGCAGGCTCTGATTCTGACCGGTCTGCTGCCGGAAGGCTCGCCATCCAACTCCATCGAGTTCTCGCGCGGCGGGGAAAAGCTTGCGATCGTGGAAAACCCGACCGGCCGGCCGCTTCCTTTCCGCATCGAACTCAGTCTGGATGGCTCGCTCGAAACCAATCGCTTCACCGTGCGGACCCAGGAGGCCTGTTCGCCCTGGCGCCGCGGCCTGAATCACGACAGCCGCGAACTCGGGTTCGCGTTATTCAGTGCCGCTTTCAGCGAAAAGCCGTCGTCATCGCGGCAGCGATGGAAAACGCCGCGTGCTGCCAGGCTCCTGCTCAAGCGGCCGGAACTGAAACGAACGGCCGCAGATTTTCTTCTTGCAACGCTCGACCGGCTCCAGCACGCCATGCCCGGCAGGCCCGAGCCCCTCACGCCGGACGGACCGTCCGAAGACTCCCTCGGAATCGTAATTCCGGAACGTGGCGGCGGCCGTCTTCTTGCAGCCTGCCTCGCATCGCTGCGCGTGGCTCTGGCCGAAGTTCCCGCGCGGAGCGAGGTTGTGATCGCCGTCAATGGCGCGACCCGCGCCGAATACGCCGCGCTCGTGGAGACTTACCGGGATTTCCGGTTCGTCTTCTCGCGCCGGCAGCTCGGCTTCACCGCTGCAGTGCGCACCGGGCTGCGCCACGTGAACGCCGGCTGGACCTACCTTCTGAACAACGATATGTCACTTGAGCGGGACGCGCTGGCGCGGCTCTGGGAATACCGCGCGCCCGGCGTCTTCTCTCTCGCTTCCCGCATTACGATGACGAACGACCGGAGCGAACGGGAGACCAACCGGACGGGAATCCGGTTTGTCGACGGCCTGGCCACTCTTGTCGAGCTCGACGGGTCTGTGAACGACCCGGTCGCACATTCCTATTCCGGCGGCGGATCGTCGCTGTTCCAGACCCGCTGGCTTCGGCCATTCATCGGCCGCACGACTTGTTACGACCCCTTCTACTGGGAAGACGCCGAGTGGGGCGTGCTCGCCGCCGCTCTGGGGCTCGCGAATATTTTCGTGCCGGATTCAGCGGTGCGGCACGAAGGCAGGGCGACCGTCAGGCGCTATTACGAACCGCGCGAAGTGGCGCGCATTTTCGAACGGAACCGCATTCAGTTCCAGTTGCGGTGCTTTCCCGGCGAGGATGTCGCGCCCGTCCGCGAGCGGCTAGCGCACGCCGACTGGCGGACGCTTCGCGACCTGCTGCATCCTGGCCGCCTGGCTTCCATGGCCCGCACGAGAGCCTGGATGGATGCCACCTCCTCCCGAACGCATCGCGCCATACAATAGGGAACGCACTGGAATCGATAATGCGATGCCCGACGATCAAACTTCTCACCACGTAACCCGCCGAACGGTGATTGCAACTGCGACGTTCGTTCCCCTCGCGGCCCTCACAGCCGCCGCACAGACCCCGGAAACGGCACTCTCACCCGCCGAACGGAAGACCCTCGAAGCATTTGTCGACCGCATTGCGCCCGCCGATGAAAATGGCCCGGGCGCTGTCGAATGCGGGGCCGCCGTCTACATCGATCGCGCGCTCGCCGGAGCCCTGTCCGCAGAGAAAGGGAGTTTCACTGCCGGCCTGACAGGCCTCGATTCTCTTGCGCAATCCACCCACAAAGCGGCCTTCGCCGACCTCTCGCCCGAACTTCGCGATGAACTGCTCACCACGATCAGCACGCGCTCTGTGGATGGCTACCCCAACGCCCGCGCGTTCTTCAATCGCGCGCGGCGCCTCACGCTCGAAGGCATGTTCTGCGATCCCTATTACGGCGGCAATAAGAACTTCGCGGGCTGGGACCTGATCCGCTATCCCGGTCCACGGCTCGCCGTCGCTCCGGAAGATCAGAGGATGTCCAAGCCGGCCAAACCGTACCGGCGTTCGGCTTACGGAACGGAGATCTCCCATGGCCACTAATCTCAAACCGGTCGATGTCGCCGTGATTGGCCTCGGCGCGGTGGGCGGCGTGGCCGTGCTCCCGCTTGCCCAGGCGGGACTGAAGGTAGCCGGCATCGAGGCGGGGACATGGATGGATCCCCGCAGCTTCAAACCGGACGAAATCTACAACAATGTTCGCGGCCTCGTGACCTCCGTGCCCAAGGCGAAGCACGAAATCCCCACTTTCCGCACGCGCGACACTGAGCGAGCCGTGCAGGGCACGACGCATCCGATGATGAACGCGATCGGCGGAACCTCGATCCACTATCACGCTCAGAGCTGGCGCTACAATCCGTGGGATTTCAAGGTACGCTCCGAAGCGATCCGCCGCTACGGCCCGAACTCGATCCCGAAAGGTTCCACGCTCGAAGATTGGCCTGTCACTTACGACGAACTGGAGCCTTACTACGACCGGATCGAATACGTGGTCGGAGTCTCCGGCCGGGCCGGGAATATCGGCGGCAAAATCGATCCGCGCGGCAATGTTTTCGAAGGCCCGCGCCGCCGCGGCTATCCCATGCCGCCCCTGCGCGACACGGATTTCACGGACATGATGACGACAGCCGCAAAGAAACTCGGCTGGAAGCCGTTTCGCGGACCCGCCGCCATCAACTCCCAACCCTACCAGGGCCGTCCCGGCTGCGCTTATCACGGCTACTGCGATCGCAACGGATGCCACGTCAGCGCCAAGAACTCTACCGCTGTCACCACCATCCCGGCCGCGCTGAAGACGAAAAATCTGACCATCTTCGACAAGGCGCAAGTGACTCGGATCCTCAGCGACAACAACGGGAAGGTGACGGGCGTCCTCTATGTCCGCGACGGCCGCGAATACTTCCAGCCGGCGAAGGTCATTCTGCTTGGCAGCTATACCTACGAAAATTCGCGCCTGCTGCTTTTATCGAAATCCAAAGCGTATCCCAGTGGCCTGTCGAACAACCATGGCCAGGTCGGACGGCATTACTTCGGGCACTGGGACGCGCAGGCCGGAACCGGCGTCAGCGCGCTGTTCCCGATGGACCTCAATATCTGGTACGGCGCCATCGCCCAGAACGTGACCGTCGATGAGTTTGCGGATGACAACTTCGATCACTCCGGCCTCGGCTTTATCGGAGGCGCAACCATCCAGGTCAATACGGAAAAGCACCCCATCGCGGCGGCATCGATGAACACCTACGGCCGCGCTCCGCAATGGGGATCCAAATGGAAGGCCTTCATTCGCGAGAATGCCGGGCGATGGGTGTCGTCCTACATCCAGGCGAACACGTTCCCCTACGAGAACACGTATCTGGACCTCGACCCCGACGTGAAAGACCCTCTTGGCGATCCGGTTTGCCGGGTCACCAGCGGTCCGAAGGAAAACGAGCCGCGGCAGGCGCTCTATGCGGGACAAAAGATGGAAGAGTGGTTTCGCGCCGCGGGCGCCATCGAAGTGACGAAGGCCCGCGGCGGCAACGGTCCGCGCCTTTCGACCCACGCCTTCGGAGGCACGCGGATGGGCGACAATCCCGAAACCAATGTCGTGGACCGCTGGGGATTCTCGCACGAGGCTCCGAATCTCGGCATTCTGGGCGGCTCCGTGTTTGGGACGGCGGGAGCCCGGAACCCGACCCTGACGATGCAGGCACTCGCATGGCGAACGGCCGAACGGCTGGTGAAAAACTGGAAGTCATTCGCGTGAATACGGTTGCGGGCCCGTTTACCCTTCATTTCCCCGCATCGTATATGATTGATGACTACCCGATAATCTCTGGTGAAATTTTCAACCACGGAAGGCACGTTCATGCTCCATTTCAGATATTTTGGCGTCGCGGTAGTGGCGCTTGCGGCAACGGCCGCCATTGGCTTCAGCCAGTCCCGGGGCCAGGCGCCCGCCCCGCGCGCGCCCATGCCGGCCGTGTTGCGCAACTATGAGCCGGTAACGGCCGAACGACTCCTGAAGCCCGAGGATGGCAACTGGCTCTCGATTCGCCGCACGTACGACGGCTGGGGCTACAGCCCGCTCACTCAGATCACCACCTCCAACGTCAAAAATCTCAAACCGGTTTGGGTCTTCTCGACAGGGCAGACCAAGGTACATGAATCCGCGCCCCTGGTAAATAATGGCGTTCTCTTCGTCACCACGCCCGATAATCAGGTGCTGGCGCTCGATGTCCGCACCGGCAATCTGCTCTGGCGCTACCACAGGCCGCGTCCGGCGGGGTCGGTGGTTCTTCACGACACGAATCGCGGCGTCGCGCTTTACGGCGACAAGGTCTACTTCGCGGCTGGCGAAGCCGTGCTGGTCGCCCTGGATGCGAAGACCGGCAAGGAAGTCTGGTCGACCAAAGTGGCTGAAAGCAAGAACGGCTACTACATCACGCTCGCGCCGCTGATCGCCGGCGGCAAAGTGATGGTGGGAGCCTCGGGCGGCGAGACAGGGATCCGCGGCTTTGTGGCCGCGTTCGATCCGGAAACCGGTAAGGAGCAGTGGCGCACCTATACCATTCCCGAGCCCGGTCAGCCCGGCAGCGAGACATGGCCGGCCGGCGGCGATCAGTGGAAGACTGGCGGCGGCCCGGTATGGGTCACCGGCAACTACGATCCGGCAACGAATCTGGCTTACTGGGGCGTCGGCAACGGCGGACCCTGGATGGGCGACAAGCGTCCCGGCGACAATCTCTATACGGCCTCGACTATCGCTCTCGATGTCGCGACCGGCCAGATCAAAGGCTTCTTCCAATACCACCAGAACGGCTCCTGGGACTGGGATGAGGTCTCGCCGCCGATTCTCGTGGACTACCAGCGCAACGGCCGCACGATCAAGGGTCTGATCGATGTCGCTCGCGACGGCTATCTCTGGTTCCTCGACCGGGCGAATCTCACGACCGACAAGCGATTCAAGTTCATCGAAGGCAAGCCGTTCGTGAAGCAGAATGTGTTCGTGAAACTCGACCCTGAGACCGGTCGCGCCGAGGTCGATCCCGCCCACAAGCCAGGAACCGGGAAAGAGGCGCAATACTGCCCGTCTTTGTGGGGCGGCAAGA
>CAZXCO010000638.1:0-5930 GCA_964639095.1 uncultured Solibacteraceae bacterium | reverse complement strand
GGTCAACAGCTCTTCGAGAAGGTCGAGCGTAGCAGCATCCAGCCATTGCATGTCATCGAGGAAGAGCGCGAGCGGATGTTCAGGTCGCGCGAATACGCCGATGAACTGTCGAAATACCATCTGAAAACGTCTCTGCGCTTCCTGCGGCGGCAATTCGGGCATTGGCGGCTGCTCGCCAATAACATGCCTCAATTCCGGGACGAGATCGACGATGAGAAGTCCGTTCGGATCCAGCGCCTCACGAAGTGCGTCCTGCCATTTGCGCAGGTCTTCCTCGTTCTGGCTGAGGAGCCGCCGGGCGAGGCTCTGAAACGCCTGGGCCAGCGTGGCATACGGAATGTCGCGCTTGTACTGGTCCGACTTGCCTGACGCAAACAAGCCGCGTGGCGGCACGAGTGGTTTGTGGAGTTCATTGACGACTGCGGACTTGCCGATGCCGGAGTATCCGGAGACCAGCACCAGTTCCGGTCGGCCACCGCCAACGATGCGGTCGAAAGCGGTGAGCAGAGTGTCAACCTCGCGGTCCCTCCCGTACAACTTCTCGGGGATCATGAGGCGATCCGGAGTGTCATCAGCGCCAGGAGTGAAGTCATCGATGCATCCCTGGGACTCCCATTGGGACAGGCAGCGTCGAAGATCGCTCTCAACTCCTGCCGCCGTCTGATACCTCTCCTCCGCCATCTTGGAGAGCAACTTCATCGTGATCGCGGAGACCGAGGCTGGCACGGTTCCCAGCCGCTCGCTGGGTGCGGGTGGTTGTCTCGCGATGTGACAGTGCACCCATTCCATCGGATCGGAGGCCGTGAACGGAAGACTCCCGGTCAGCATTTCGTAAAACGTCACTCCAAGCGAGTACAGGTCGCTTCGGGAATCGATCGAACGGTTCAGTCGTCCCGTCTGCTCGGGCGCCATGTAGGCGAGCGTTCCCGCGATGAACTCGGGAGGCTCGGGCGACTGGCGCTCGCGCGGAAGTTGGGACGCAATCCCGAATCCGGTGAGCCACGCGTTGCCAGTGTCGCCGACGAGGACATTCGCAGGCTTGATGTCCTTATGTATGAAGCCCTGTTGATGAACCTGGCCGAGTGTTCTTGCCAAACCAAGGGCGGTGTTAAGGAAGCAAGTCAGGTCGAGCGGTTGCCCCTGGTCACACGCAAGAACCCGATCCAGCGGCTGACCGCCAGGGTCCTTGAGGACGAGGATCGTTCGCCCTTCGTGACGAGTAATGGCCAGAGGCTTGGCCGCCCAGGCGGGATCGAGTTCGGCTGCGAGCGCGTATTCGTGCACGAGCCGCCTGATACTCTGAGGCGACGGATGTTCAGAGAGTGCGATCGCCAGGACTGCCGAGGGGTCGTCGTGCTTTCGGCCACGGTAAAGGGTAAAGTCCGCGCCTTCCCGCAAAGCCACCAGCACGTACCCCGAGAGCCCCGGGATGAGTGGCCTTGTCGGCACCGCAGCGCGACCTCGGAATATCCATTTAGACAGGACGCCAGGAGGATGTCAACAGGAAGTAAATATCAATGGCCGCGCTTGCCGTAAAATTGGTTCCATGTTTCTAACGAACTGAAAAGGTCTCTTCATCACCAGGATTCTCACGCCGCGGCACTCCTGCTCATCAGGCTGGTGCGTTGGCTTCCGCCAAGCCTCTGCGCGCATTGCCCAAGGCAGACTGACAGCCCTCCAGCGGAGCGTTTGCTCATAAAGCCGAGCCAAGTCTCCAGCCCGCTTCTTCGGATTGTGGTTTTTCGACCATGTTTCGGAATTCCCTCTGCGGTGCCTCCCGCAACTTGTTGAATCTGCAATAGGGAGAGCTGCCTGGTTTAGCGTTCCAAAAGCAGATGATTCTTGAACGGCGAACCGCGCTTGCCTATCCCTCGTCCTCGTCGCCCCCAATCATCATACGGGCGGCTGTCACCCGCGACCCGTGCCACACCATCGTGCGTACCGGTCCGTACACGGCGGTTCGAGTCGCCTGAGGCATCTTCTTGACGAATGAGCGCGCGAGATCATACCATTATTGTGATTATTATTCAATCTTTATTACTTAGTCCTTCGCGTAAGGAGATTGAAATGGCAAATAGCACGACAGTACAGAATGGTGACTTAGCAACAACCAGGATGATTTTGGAGGGCGACTTCGACAAAATCGACTTCCGCGGAGAAATCGTCGACGGGCACCTCGTCACAAAGGGAATTCTCGCAGACCAAGCGGCGATGGATTCTATCCCCGTAGGAATATACGTCCTGGAAAAGGATGCGACGGTCGTCAAGTGCAACAAAACTGCAATCGCGGGTTGGGGACGCACTCCGTCTCTGGGAACCTCGGAAAAGTATTGTGGGTCACACCGTCTTCGTTACCCCTCAGGAGACGTGATGCCGCACGAACTTGCACCACCTTCCGTGGTGATCAACAACGGCGGCACTGTTCGGAACGCCGATGTGATTTGCGAGCAGCCCAACGGTAATCGTCTTCTGGCGCTCGTCAATGTCTTTCCAATTCGTAACGATGAGGACGAAGTGATCGGAGCCGTCAACATTTTCCGTCACAATACCAGCAAGACTGTTCCTGGCTTGCTCCCCTAGTCTGTAAGTAGTTCTAACTCCAGGATCTGTGAGAGGGAGACGTTTCGGGCTGGAGCAGCATAGGTCGCTCCCTGGAGTGTGGGGTACCAGAAGCCCAGGATCCCGTTTCTCGGGCGGTAATCTGAATTCCCAAGAGATACGGGCCTGGGCGTCGCCCCAGTCGCTTCATTCTTTCAATCGGCCCAGGGGATCGATTTCGCGTTGATTTCGGTGCCGGTCTTCAGATGTCGCGCCACCGCAAGGAGCATTAATCCAAACTGGCGCTGCCACATTCCAGCCGAATTTGATGGATTCTCTCGGGGCGCCCACTGGCAGGGCCAATCAGGAGGTGGAGTGGAGGTTTTCGAGCAATCGAACGAGCGACGCGAACGGGAGCTTGAGATGCGTGCCGCGGGGCGGCTGCCCCCAGGACAGTCGCTGACGCTTAAGTGGCCAGTGCTGCATGTCGGCTCGGTGCCGCGCTTTGATCCGAGGACGTGGGATTTTCGCGTGTTCGGCCTGGTGGAGGAGCAGTTGCGGCTGTCGTGGGAAGAGTTCTCCAATCTGCCGCAGAGCGAAGTATTTGCGGACATGCACTGCGTCACGCGCTGGAGCCGGTTCGACAACCATTGGGGAGGATTGCTCGCTGCAGAACTGATGAAGCGAGTGAAGTTGCGGCCGGAGGCGCGGCATGTGATAGTCCATGCCGAGAGCAACTACACGGCAAACCTGCCAATCCAGGATTTTCTGCTCCCGACGACGATTTTCGCCCTTCGGCATGACGGCGAACCTCTTACAGCTGAGCACGGCTACCCGCTTCGCCTCGTGGTGCCAAACCTCTATGCGTGGAAGAGCGTGAAGTGGGTGCGCGGGATCGAGTTATTGGATCGCAAAATGCCGGGCTTATGGGAATTTAACGGTTTTCACATTTACGGCGACCCGTTCAAAGAGCAACGATATTCGATCTGAGCGTCGGGAGCTGGAGCTATAAGTCGGTCGCAAATACGGCTGCTCGAACCCACTCGTTGGGCTATTCCACCTGCAGGCGTGACTTCTGTCCGCAGAACATAGTACAGGTCTGGCTGGGAGCCTTGCACTTTCGTCCAGCCGTTGTGGGATGCGGTGTTCTACTGCGAATCTCCCCCACCCGGTATGAGTACGAATCCCGCCAGGACGTTCGGCCCCCCACTGTTCGCCAGCTACTGGCACACGCTTTGGATCTATTTCACGGCGCCGCCCTCAGCTCATTTCCACAGAATTATCTGGCCATGAGAAGGAGCCTCCACATGAGCGATCCAACGTCGGCTCAGCCGCTTCGAGCTTGCCGATGGCGGAACGATCTTCCTAGGCGAGGTCGGCGGAGGGCAGGCTATCCATGTCGACGTTCGCGTCATCGCTGCCACGAATCTTGATTCGAAAGCCGCCGCAGTCGGTGGCACGTTTCGCCGGGACCTCTGCTACCGGCTCAGTGTAGTTTCCCCTCGAAGCGCCACTGCTCCTAGAGCGAAAAGACGACATCCTGATGCTGGTCGAATATTTCGTGCAGCGCTACGCCAGCCGGGTGGGCGAGACCATTTGCTCGATAGCGAGAAGACCATGGAGCACCTTCAATCGTATGATTGGCCAGGCAACATCGGGGAGCGACAGGCATCTCCCGTCCGGGCATGGGGGAACTCCAAACCGAGGGCCGCAGCGCGAGAGAGACGATAGAGGCCTCGCTTGCCGATACCAAGGCAAATTCCGCTGAGACGCTCGCCGGATTCGCCGAACTCCCGGAATCCACAGAATTCACGAGATTCACGAATTTCGCAAACGCCCGCCATCGTGACTTCGGCGATTCTGGTCGCCTTTTCATTCACATGCGAGTGGTCCGAAGCTTGCGATTCAAGAGTTGCGCGACGGCATGAAACGTGAGATAGCCGTCGCCGGAAGGAAACGGCAGCAATGGGCACCCTCAAGTTCCCTATCAAGTTCATCGCTTTATCACTGACTCTGCTTTCACTGGCCCGGGCCGGGGCGGACCAGAGACCACGAACGCATGCCGTCATGATCAAGAACTTTGCGTTCGCCCCAGATCATCTCACCGTGTCCGTCGGGGACACGGTTGTCTGGAAAAATGAAGACAGCGCCCGCACACGGCTACGGCTGACGGTGAATTCGATTCCAGGCAGCTCGATATGGGCCAGTCGCGGAGTTTCGTGGCCCGGAAAAAGGGCAGTTATCCCTAAATCTGTACATATCGCCCTTACATGAAGGGCGCACTTGTAGTCGAGTAACGGGAAAAGAGCGCTTCAGGACCAACACGATCGCAGAAGCAACCGGTCGCACCTCGCTGAGGCCAGGAAGATCCAGGGAACGGAAGAGACGGCGGATGCCGAGAAGGATTTCACTCTCCAGTGATGTCTCCCCGGTCGTAGGAATGCCGCACTGAGAAAGGCATTAGGTGAAAAGACGATGGCGAATTCAGAATTGATAGGGTCCAGTTCAACATTCAACGCGGTGCTTGCGGACCTAAAGCTTGTCGCACCCGTGGACTGCGCGGTCCTGCTTCGAGGCGAAACCGGCACCGGCAAGGAAGTAATCGCACGCGCGATTCATGACGCCAGCCCGCGCCGCCAACACTGTTTTGTGGCGATCAATTGTGCGGCTATCCCAGCTGATCTCCTGGAAAGTGAGCTCTTCGGACATGAGAGGGGCGCTTTCACAGGAGCCGTCACTCAAAGGGTGGGCCGCTTTCAAGCTGCTGACGGGGGCACGCTCTTCCTGGATGAAATTGGCGAGCTCCCTATAGAACTTCAGCCCAAGCTGCTTCGTGTCCTTCAAGAGCAGGGATTCGAACGACTCGGAAGTTCCCATACAACGCGCGTCGATGTGAGAATAGTGGCGGCGACCAACAGGAGCCTGGAAGAAATGGTCGCTGAACGACAGTTCCGACCGGATCTGTACTATCGCCTGAATGTATTTCCAATAACGCTCCCTCCTTTGCGCGAGCGAGGCGGAGATATTCAGTTACTCGCCGATCACTTTCTCCATATTTTTGCCCGGCGTCAGGGAAAATCGATAGACCAGATCCCTGGTAAGGTGATGAGGGCGATCGAGCGGTACAGTTGGCCGGGTAACATCCGTCAACTGCAGAACTTCATTGAACGGTCCGTAATCCTGACAAGGGGCACGGAGCTCCAGGTTCCCATAGAAGAGCTCACAGAACAAGCACCTCTCGCTGCGGGCGAGGGTACGTTGGCGGATGCGGATAGACGCCATATTATAGCGACACTCTGTAAAACCAACTGGGTCGTCGGCGGACCGAACGGTGCTGCTGCCAGGCTCGGACTAAAGAGGACGACGCTCATCTCACGAATGCGAAAGCTCGG